>DASRSO010000191.1:0-18377 GCA_035656375.1 Cyclobacteriaceae bacterium
AAGCAAGTGGATGCGCGGTCCGGGACAAATAGTGTGTATAGAAATTTTTCGTTTCGATTCAATGACAGGTCGCCGGCGATAAAATCAATCGTAATACTGTTTTGACCCGGGACAGGATCAATAATGATGTGCTCATTGGCATACTCGTATTCGATCTCTTTATTATTTGAACGAACCGCCTTTACTTCTTTTCCCTTGAAATCAAAAACAACTGGTTGGCTTACATCAGATAAATTGAAATTGATCGTGACCTTACCTTCGATTGGCGCAGCCTTTCCTGCAGGAACATCGAACGACAAGTCGTAGGAGATATCGGAGATAGATCGTTTCCTGAAATCATTCAGGTCAAGTGAAACGCCTTTGTCAGGCAAGGGGTAGTGTTTGGCGCACGAGGATGCAATCAGAACGCAAACAACAAGAATATAACTTCTCATTTCTTAGACTTCCAGTACAGGTAGAATGGAATACCGGATGCGATCAGACCCAGTCCCAGCAATGCTTCCCTGGGTTTAGACACAATCGTTATTCCAACCAGCGTTATACAAAAGATAATAAAAATAGCCGGTACTACCGGGTAGCCCCAAACCCGGTACGGACGTGGTGCATCAGGCATCTTGTAACGCAATACAAACACACCGGCTGCCGTTGCCCCATACACGATAAACGACGCGAATACAAGCATGTCGGTCAACTGATCGAAACTCCCTGAAAGAACCAGCACACTCGAAACCACCGCCTGGTAAATTAACGCGGTTGAGGGTGTGTTATACTTCGGATGAATGTACGCGGCTCCTTTGAAGAACAGTCCTTCTTTCGCCATCGCGTAGTATAATCTCGGCGGTGTAAGCAACGTAGCATTCGTCGACCCGAACGTTGTGAGTGCAATCACCATCAGCATGAAGATCATTCCGGCACCGCCAAGGAAATGCTCCACAACAACCACCGCTGCAATTGTATTCGTTGAAGTCCTGTATGTGTCTATAATGTTATCGATAGGAAGTATGTACAGATAGGTAAAGTTTATCGTGCAATAGATCAACATCACGAAGAACACGCCCATGATCAGCGCCAGCGGCAACGTCCGGTTCGCATTCTTGATCTCGCCACCGAGATACCCGACCGACGACCATCCTTCGTAAGCCCAGAACGACGCCAACATCGCCATGAATATCAGTTTTATGAAACTTCCCGACCACCACGGCTGCTCCACGTAATCTTTCGACGGCGTGCTGAAGTTCTCCCAACTGCCCCCGCCCATCGTAAGTCCCAGTATGATCACTAAAAAAATACTGACGATAACCGTCAGTGTCACGATCCTGTTCAACCCATCGCCGAACTTCAACCCCACATAGTGAACGCATGAGAGTCCAACGATCAACAGGATCGTGAACGCTTTCACACCAAAATTATCGAACGGTGTAAAGATGCCGAAGATATTGATCGACGCTATAGAATCGGGCAGCTCCGGCAGGGGCACCAGGGAGTTGAACGACATCGCAAACACATAACCCACAGATGCCGCCGATGCCGAACGTATCGCAGTGAAATTTGCCCATCCTACCAGGAACGCAAAAAACTTGTTGTAGATCTTTTTGAAGTAGGCATATTCGCCCCCGGAATCGGCCAGCATACCTGCCACTTCGGCGTTGCTCAACGCCCCGCAGATGCTGATGCATCCTGCAAGTACCCAGCAGAGGATCACCAACGAGGGCGAGCCAAGATCGGCCGACATTGGCCCGACCTTCTTGTAGATGCCCGAACCAACCGTCGAGCTTACAGTGAGGAGGAAGACAGAGAAGAGGCCGAGAGACCGAACGAGTTGCCCTTGCTTATCTTCCATAATACGGAAGATATACAAATTCGCGCAGAGTCCTAGCGCCCGATTATCTCTACAACATTGTCTTTTACCAACGGCTTCACCAAAAATGCCTGGACGTTCTTGTTGGCGTACGACCGTTGCTTATCACGCGGGTCGACAGAAGAAGAAAGGATATAGATCCTGAAAAGTTTTTTCACATCGTCCTTCACGTTGTCGAAACGTTCGAGGAATTCCCAGCCCGACATTACCGGCATGTTGAGATCGAGCAAGAGCACGGTAGGTTCAGAATTCACCTTGGAAGCATACTCATTCATAATATAATCAAAACCCTCTTGCGGTTTGGTGAATGTGATAATCTCGGGTTTGTTAGCCACCATTTCTATGGTAAGCTTACAGATCATGTTGTTTACAGGGTCGTCGTCAATTGCAATAAACCTCATAGTTCAATAGTGAATTCAGTGCCTTTATTTACTTCGCTTTTAATGCTGATCTCTCCGCCGAGGGTCTCCACTTGCGTCTTCACCATGAACAATCCCATACCCTTTCCTTCAGCTGCCAATGGATGAAACCGTTTATAAAGTCCAAAGATCTTTGATCCTGCCATTTCCAGGTCGATCCCCATTCCATTGTCTGCAAATACCAACCGCACCTTGTCGTCCGATCCTTCACTGCTAGTAATCCTGATCACCGGGTCGACATCGGGCCGCTTGTACTTGATGCTGTTCGAAATCAAGTTATAAAAAATGCTCTGTAGATAACTCCTTATTGTAGAAATGCTGTGAACTCGTGTAAAATCTGTTACAATCCGGACATTATTCCGGACTATCAGGTTTTCGACGCTTACCATAATCCCGTCGACCAGTTCCTGCAGATCTACCCCTTCGCGCTTGTCGTTCACTTCCTGCTTGAGGTCCAGGATCCGGTTCAGGTCGTGGATCACCTCGTCGAGCATTTCCGTTGCATTGAAAATACGATGCTGTGCTTCAAGCCTCTCCTCGCTCTCGATCTCCTTGTACTTGAGGATATTCGCGATGCCAAGGATATTCGCCACCGGACCTCTCAGGTTGTGTGAAACGATATAGGCAAACTGTTCAAGATCTTTGTTGCGCTGCACCAGGTCGCGGGTCATCTGTGCTTGTTGGATCTCCGCGGCCTTCCTTTCGGTAACGTCCCGGAAGTTGGATACGATACCCCGTACGTTTTCATTCGCCAGCATGTTGGTGATCACACCTTCTGCCCAGATGTAATGGCCGTCGTGATGCCGGGCACGCACCGACCAGGGCACGGGCATGCCGGGGTTTTTGTAAACCTGTTCATAGAGATGGCTGACACTTTCAGCGTCTTCCGGGTGAGAGAATGTTTCCGTCGCCATTTCTTTCATTTCTTCCCACGAATATCCAAGCATACGAAAAGTGGAAGGGCTCGCGTACGACAATTTCCTGTCTTCACCAGTCACGATGATCGCATCGAAGTTGTTTTCAATCAACGCCCTGAACCTCGCCTCGCTTCGTGCCGTATTTTCCTCCGCAAGTTTTTCTTTCGTAATGTCTGTCGCAAAACAAGACAAACCTGTAACCATGCCACCTTCTATAACAGGATTGACGTAGAAGTTAACAAACGCCCGCACCCCGTTTACATCGAATTCCTTCGTGAAGGCAATAGACTCGCCCTGCAGCGCCCTGATGTAGATATCTCGCCAACTGTCAATTTCTTTTGGATCATACTTGCTGAGAAACTCGAAGACCACATCCCCGACTTTTATATCGAGGCCGTAGTACATCTTGAGAGTATCTTTCAGGAGCTTGTTGAACGTGACGTAACGAAAGGACCGGTCGAGTGAATAGATATTCACGTTCGAGTTTTCCATGACGGCCTTCAGGTTGGCCTCCGACCGTATGATCTGGGCTATGAACTCTTTGTTCCTGCGCTCCGCTGCGAACTTTTCGAGTGCATTTTCGATCGCCGCCGGCAACCGTTGAGGACGGTCTTTAAGGATATAGTCCGCTATTCCTTCATTCATCATCGACACGGCAAACTCTTCCGACACAGTTGCGGTAAGGAGAATGAACGGGATTTCAATAGAACACTCTTTTAGAAGACGAAATGCTTCAATTGAGGTGAAGCTCGGCATCGAATGATCAGACAGAACAATGTCAGGTTTGAAGTCATTCAGCGCCCGGACATACTCGTCTTTATTGGCAACCCACACCAATTCGTATTTCAACCCGCTTTTTCGAAGGAGATTATCTATGAGTCCCGATTCCTCACTGACATCATCAAGGTGAAGGATACGAATCATATCAGCCAACTATCACAAAAAACCACTCGTAGCTAAAAGTCAGCAAAAAAATATACAAAAAAATCGGGGTTTTCACTGAATTGTAAGTGCACTTTCTACATCGTGTTTTCACGATAGTCAGTCCATTTTTTGAAACCTTACATGAATTCTTACATGGAATTTACGTCACCCCATTCTGGTACCTTCCCTTTTGTATATTAATAGTCTGCTATGCCCGGATAACCCCGGTTACAAACCCTAGGCCTGGAGTGATAGAAGAGATTGTATGTTAAAAATTTGTTAGGGTATGGAAGCCGAAAAGAAATTAAAGATCCTCATGCTTGAAGACAACCCTGAGGATGCTTTCCTGATCGAGCGCGTTCTGCGCAAAGACAACATGGTATTCGTGACCGAGCGTGTCGACACGCGCGAAGAATTCTGTGAGTCGATCGATCGTTTTCAACCAGATGTCGTGCTCTCTGATCACGGTTTGCCCCGATTCAATTCGCGGGAAGCTCTCAAGATCAGCCTGAAGCAACGGGCTACGGCTCCGTTCATCCTGGTAACAGGTACAATGTCTGACGAGATTGCAATCTCCTGCCTTCGTGAAGGAGCCGACGATTATATCCTGAAAGGAAATCTTTCGCGTTTGCCTTCGGCCATTCGCAGGGCCATCAAAGAACGCCGACTCGAGAGGTTGAAGCGCGAAGCGCGTTACGCGCTGCGCAAGCAAAATCATGAACTGGTGAAAGTGAACAGTGAGCTCGATAAGTTCGTGTACTCGGTTTCACACAACCTGCGCGGTCCTCTCGCATCCGTTATGGGCTTGCTGAACATTGCCGAATCTAAAGCAGGTAATGTTGAAGAGCTACACACCATGATCCGTCAGAGTATCATGCGCCTCGACGAGACCCTGAAAGAGATCATCGACTACTCGAACAATGCAAGGTCGGACGTGGATGCTTCGGAGATCAACTGGAAATCACTTATCGATTCGGCGATGCAGAAACTTCAGTATCTGCCCAACGCCGGAGATATTGAAGTTACCATCGACGATTCTGACGCGAAGTTCCCATTTTACTCGGATCCTGGACGACTGGCATTGATCTTCAACAGCCTGTATTCAAACAGCATTCTGTATTGTGCGCTTGATAAGAAACCGAAGATCCACACAAAGATCGCGGGGGCTTACGACAGCCTGACGATCACCGTGACCGACAACGGCATAGGTATCACAAAAAATTGCCTGCCAAGTGTATTCAACATGTTCTATCGTGCTACCGAGCGAAGCAGTGGTGCAGGACTTGGTTTGTACATCACGAAAGAGACAGTGAAGAAACTTGAAGGCGAGATCACGATCCAATCGGTGGAGAATGAAGGAACGACCATTACTATCACGCTCCCGAACAACCAACACACAGTTTAAGCGCTCGTCTTGTCCAGCTGCGAGAAGTAAACGTCTTCGAGGTCGGCTTCGGCTCGTTCGAAGCCTTCTGGTTTTGTCGTCTCCAGTACCCGGATCTCCGGGGAGCCTGCGATAAGTTTTTCCGAAAGCACTTTGAAATTATTGCGATACTCTTCGAGTTGGTTCTTCCGGATCCGCTTCTTCCATATTTTTCCTGAAACCTCATCGATTGCCGTGGAAGGATTTCCTTTGAAGAGAACTTCTCCCTGGTTGATGATGGCCATCGCGGTGCAAAGTTCCTTCACATCTTCAACGATGTGAGTTGAGAGAATGACGATCGTGTGTTCACCCAACTCCGAAAGTAAATTCAGGAACCGGTTTCGTTCTGCGGGGTCAAGTCCAGCCGTAGGTTCATCGACGATCACAAGCTTCGGGTTACCGATCAGCGCCTGTGCAATTCCAAACCTCTGTTTCATACCGCCTGAAAACGTTCCGAGACTTTTGGTCCTGAACTGCCACAGGTTTGTTCGCTTCAGCAGGCTTTCGACGAGATCTTTACGTTCAGTTTTGTTAGTGATGCCTTTCAATACAGCAATGTGCTCGAGCAACCTGTCGGCCTCGACTTTAGGATAAACACCAAACTCCTGCGGCAGGTAGCCCAATATTTTCCGCGTTCCTTCTTTGTCATTCAGTACATCCAGGTCGTCCAGGTTTATCGAACCGGAATCGGCCTCTTGCAGCGTGGCGATCGTGCGCATGAGTGTCGATTTCCCGGCGCCATTCGGGCCAAGCAGTCCGAACATTCCCTGGGGGATCTCGAGGTCGATACCCTTCAGTGCCTGCACACCGTTTTCGTATGTTTTTGTGAGCCCTTTAATTACAAGTTCCATGTGTTAATATCCCAGCGGTGAATTAGCGATTTCAACTACCGTTCCAATTGGTATCACATTGTCGTTCCAATGATGGTCGATCAGTTTATACAACGGATCGATACCCACCCTGGTTGGGCGACTGCGTGTGATGATCGTCAACGTGTTCTTTTGTCGTGAGAACTTGTGTTTCTTTAGATACACGATCTTTCCGTCTTCGCCATACACGCCCACATCGATCCAGTCGTTGATCGGAACAACAACTTCCCTGCCTGTACTATCAACCTGTAACTTTTGCGTGGAGGTTGTTATTGTTACTTCATAGCGGCCTTGCGACAACACACGGTATGCAGCTTCCTGGGCAGCGTTCTCATACAACGTAATATTGTCGAACAGGTCAGACAGCAAGTACTTGAGACTGTCGGGCACAACAGTTTTGATCTCGCCGATAAGATCTTCCGAAGACGCATATGGCGGTCCATTGGAGGCCCATTTATTATAGAATCTTTTGAAGGCAGCGTTCAAACTGTCTTCGCCGATGTAGTCCTGGATTGCGAAGAACGCGAGTCCCGACTTATTGTATGAAATGTATTGCTGCTCCTGCGCCGACATCAGCGGAACTTCCCTCATCTTTTCTGCGGTCCTGCCTTTCAGGTAGGAGTTAAGCTCGTATTGCAGGAACAACTGCATTTGCTCGGGTGCATAGTTTTTATTCATCACCATCAGCGCCGAGTACTGTGCAAGACCTTCCGAAAGAAGCGCTCTTCCGGCCTTGTCGGCCTCCATTACCTGTTGACCCCACCATTGATGTGCAAGCTCGTGTGCCGTGATGTAATACGGAACATCGAGGTCTTTCGCGGGATCAGCAACTTTCAAAATGAATCCCAGGCCTTCAGAGAAAGCGATCAGTCCGGGGAATGATTGTGTGAACGTGGTGTATCGCGGGAACTCAACGATCCTGACCTGCGAATGCGGAACAGCTCCGAAATTTTTCGAGTAGTAGACGAGACCATCTTTTAACCCCTGGATCATTCGTTCTACATTATAATTATGTGCCGGGTGATAATAGACTTCCAGGCGCACGTCATTCCAGTTGTCGCGCTTTACGCCGTAATGCCCCGAGATTATTGCATACCGGTCGGGAACACCATTAGCATTGTATTGATAATAGTGTCGGTTGTTTTCAAACCAGTCTTTTACCAATTCGCCTGGCGCGATCGCGGTTTGACTGCTGTCGGTGCTCACTATTGCACTGAAGCGTATGCGATCTGCAGCTCTTTTTCCAAAGACCGTCCGTGGATCGAGATCGAATTTTTTTCGTTCATCGTCGCTCTTCAATTCGCGACTGCGGTCGTAACCGATGGTTGGGAAGTAGCTGTTGCCGAAGAATGTGCCGTTGTACACCAGGTCGGTGTTGATGCCCTTTCCTTTGAAGCCTTCCTGTGTGAAATCAATATCAAACGACATCCGTACACTGTCACCGGGGAGGAGTGGTGTGGAAAGATCGTAGATGCTGTAGCCGAGCTTCGGGTTTTGTTTCGATGGAGTTGCATTCAAAATGCCAAACGATACATTGTTCAGGGAGTAGCTCGGCGACGATATGTGCTGAACCTCTACCTGCCCGATCGGCACCGAATCGTTATTCTTTAAGTAATAGTAACCCGACGATTTGAAACTGCGTGTGGCGGGGAACAGGTCGACATTAATATTAACCTCAACGATCGTTGGTTGGGCCATTGTTTGAAACTCCTTCAACTCTTTTTCATAGCTGACCTGTTTCAGTTTCGCTTCGTGGGTAGATTCGAAGTGGTTAAGGATAGAAGTGTTGTAGTAAATGAATACTCCGCTCGCCACAAAGATGCCTGTTACAAGAATTGCGATCGTCCGCATTCCATGGGTGAAACGACGCCGGCCCGACTTCCAGCGCACCGCCAGTTTGCGTTCGATCCCTCGGCGGTAAAGAATTATCGCAGGAATAAAAATAACGAATGCAAATGCCGTCCAATAGATCTTCAGCCACGTGAAGGGCTTCACGAAGTGACCAAAACCATTCATATCCGAGAATGAACCAAGCGTTCCGCTTCCGAACGATACAAGGTCGTGTTCCAGGCGGAAACTTATGGGCACGATTGCAAACACGAGGAGGTAAACAACACCCGTAAGCACAAACCCCATGAACTTGTTCGGCGCAAGTATCTGTACAAGGAGCGCGATAACCGTCAGCAGGCAAAGATTGATGAACGTATCTACGAACAACACCCCAAAGTATGCGCTAACGTTCACATCGAAATATCCACGACTTGCCTGGGCGAGAACACCAACAGTGAGAATGATGACCAGGAAGGTGAGGTAGATGAATGCGAGGCCGGCAAACTTCGAAAGCAACATCAGTCCGGTCGGGATCGGCGTGCTGTCGGTGATCGGGTTGATCCTGCGCTCGCGCTCCCGCCAGATCATTTCCCCGGAATAAAACACCAGCACAATAAAAAAGAAGAGCCTGAATGATTCGACCAACGTAGAAACAACGGCGCTTGTAGTGGGATACGAGCTCGTACCATACATGTCGTCCATACTGGCAGCCTTACGTATCAACACAACGATGCCGGTGCCTGCAATAGCTATGAACGGAACTTCTTTCCAGATGCTGCGTGCGTAAAACGCCCCGGTTAACACAACCTGTTTCATCCTCGACCCAAACGTTTCACTTGTGTTGACCGCGGGTATCGCCACATCCTGGGGCACGTAATGTTCAACAGGAGCAGTTTTTTTACTGCGACGCATAAGTGCACGTCGCGAAGCGAACGAGAATCGCCAGTAAGTGAACAGCAACACCAGCACCCCAATGCCTACCCAAAGCAGCCGATTCCACAACATCACATCTTCGAAAGGAACCACGAAAGTATTTTGCTGGAGCGGTGTCCAGTAACGAGTCATGTACACAACCGAGTGGATCGCGAATGGATCAATGATGGCCGCCATGCGTTGGAGGTCGGGATCTTTCAGGAACATTTCATTGGCCGTAACATACAGCATAATGAAAATGATGCTCTGCGAGTAGATTACCACCGGCTTGCGTACAAGAGCTCCCACGCAAAAGAAGATGGACCCCGTAACGAAAATATTCGTGAGCGTAAACAACAAAAATGGTTGAACATAAGCCCACAGGTCGAACGGCAACATTTCCCTCTTCAGCCATGCCACATCCCACGGGAGGTATGGGCCCACGAGGTAACCCAACAAGAAGCCCGGCATGATCGCCATGTGAATGATGATCGCAACGGTCATCGACCCTGCGAACCGTCCGAACAAATAGCTTCCCTTCTTAACCGGGGTGGAATAGATTAGGGAAGCCATGTCGTGATCGCTGTCGCGAATGATCGACACCCCCACGATCGCTGCGGTGATGATTGTAAAGAAGGCCGACAGTACAACCGTCAGCGCAGTGATGATGAATGTCGCGTTGGCGGCTCTCCCGGCGCCAAGCTCAAGATCCCGACCCGTGATCGAGATCAGGCAAATGATAAGGATCAGGAAGAAATAGACGTACGACGTGGGTCGTCGCCGCCGGTAGTACAGCTCGAAGAGAAATAATTCCTTGAACATAAGTGGATAGCGGGGGATGTTCTAAAAGCCGGAATTTCCCATTGAAAATTAACGAAACAATATGAGTATCCAGCCAATAAAATTTACGTGCGGTAGACATAAAGATTCAAATTGAAAGTAATCGGTACATTAATCTTACATCCGGAGACTTTATGAACCGGAATATTTGATAAATTATCATTTCAGTTGGCTATGAAATTGTACATAAACAGGAAAGTGCTGTGGGGACTGATTATTTCCATTGCTATTATTCTCGGACTCGGCATCCTGTCATACTCCTACTTCATCAACCTTTCGGCCGCTACACAGTGGACCAACCATGCGCGGCGAGTGATCCAGAACGCGGAGGAGGTTCGGAGCACGATGGTAGTCATCGAAAACGCACAGCGTGGATTTTCCCTCACCGGTGACGAGAGTTATGTGCGATCCTTCACCAAAAATGTTTCCGACCTCGATGTGGCGGTGAATGAACTCGACTCACTTACAAAGGACAACGAAACACAACAAAGCCGGGTGTCCGAATTGCGGCCACTCATCACAAATCAACTGGATTTTACACGAAGCGTGATCGACTCCCGAAAGGTTAGCTTCGACAGCGCCATCAATTCGATCCGAACCAGGGCCGGTCTCAATAACATGTCGAAGATCCAGCAAACACTTACCGACATCAAACAGGAAGAACAAGGACTGATACTCAACAGGTCGCTAGGTGTGCAGAAAGGTTTTTACCAATTCGTGACTGCATTCCTGGGATTGATATTCGTAACCCTTCTCGTATTGCTCGGCCTGGTGTGGCTTATCAATGCCAACACCAGGTCAAGAACTGTTGCCGAGGAGAAATTGCGTGAGGCAGAGCTCGAAACCAAGAAGATCAATGCTGACCTGGAATCCTTCAGTTACTCAGTATCGCACGACCTGCGTGCCCCCTTGCGTTCCATCAATGGATACGCACAGATATTGATCGAGGACTACTCCGAAAAATTTGACGCCGAAGGCAATCGTCTCCTGAATGTAATCATTAACAACGCCAAGCGGATGGGGCAGTTGATCGACGACCTGCTCGAGTTTTCGAGGCTGGGCCGGAAAGAGATCCAACGCTCTTCAATAAATATGGACGACCAGGTGCGAACCATAGCGAGCGAACTGATAGAGCGCGAAGGCGACAGGAAGATCGAGTTAACGATCAAGCCGCTCGGCTCTGCACTGGCCGACCCGAACATGATGCGACAGGTGTGGATCAACCTCGTGGGCAATGCAGTCAAATATTCAAGGAACAAAGAAGTAGCTGTGATCGAAGTTGGTCGAACCGAAGAAAACGGCGAGGTCGTGTTTTTCATAAAGGATAATGGTGCCGGTTTCGATATGGCTTACACCGACAAACTTTTCGGGGTGTTCCAACGGCTTCACAAGGCCAACGAGTTCGAAGGTACCGGTGTTGGATTGGCATTGGTGAAGCGGATCGTCGAACGGCACAAGGGAAGGATCTGGGCCGAAGCGAAAGTGGGGCAGGGCGCGACGTTTTATTTCTCGCTGCCGTTGGTTTAGATTTACGGGATGTCAGAAAGCACTCCGGCAAAGGATCAAAAAGCAAAAGGTCTCAATGAAGACTGGGCTGTTGTGTGGCTCGGCTTCCTGATCGTCGCGGTAGTTCTCTATGTATATGTAGTGCCCGTCCCCTCATTTGGGTGGAAAGACTCTTCGGAGATCGGCAGTAAGATCCTCACAGCTTCGAACCTGACTGCTATCGTCATTCAGTTTGTGTTCGTTTTTATTTTCGGGATCCTCGCCATGCTCGTCACAGGCAAACCCGTCAGGTCGTTTCTCACAGTGTTCCCGGTTATTTTCCTGATAACACTGGCAGCAGTTTTCATTACAGGGAATACGGCCATCAAAAACCTTGGCCTCGAAGCCGTCATCTTCAGTCTCTCGTTGGGTCTCCTGGTAGGAAACCTTTTCAACCTGCCGCAATGGTTTCGCTCTGCGTTGAATGCCGAGTTGTTTGTAAAGATCGGCCTCGTGCTTCTCGGCTGCGGTGTTATCTTCGGCGACATTGTAAAAGCCGGTGGACTTGGCCTGCTCCAGGCGCTCATCGTGGTGTTGTCGGTTTGGTATTTTGCTTTTTGGATCTGTAAAAAGTTCAAGCTCGATGAAGAGCTTACTATGATGATCTCGAGCGCCGTTTCTATTTGCGGTGTCTCTGCTGCAATCGCTACCGCGGGTGCAATCAAAGGTGATCCGAAAAAACTTTCTTACGTGATCTCGCTCGTTCTCATTACCGCTATGCCGATGATGATCGGCATGCCCTACATCGCAAGGTTCTTCGGATGGTCGCAGGAGGTAACTGGTGCGTGGCTCGGTGGAACGATCGACACAACCGGCGCCGTCGTTGCTTCCGGTACGCTTGTAGGCGAAACTGCTTTACAGATCAGCACCATCGTTAAGCTCTCCCAGAATGTTCTTCTTGGCCTGGCCGCTTTCGCGATAAGCATTTACTGGACTTACTCAAGCGAGAAGCCGGGCAAGGATGTTGAGAAACCAACACTCGGTTTGATATGGGAACGCTTCCCGAAATTTGTTCTCGGTTTTGTGGCAACGTCGTTGTTTTTTTCATTTCTCATAAGCCCCGAAAAAGTGAAAGCTGTTAAAGACAGCATTAAAAGCATCCAGACACTTTGGTTCGTTCTTGCCTTCACCAGTATCGGGTTGGAAACAAGGTTCAAAGACATCTTCAATTCCGAAGGTCAGAAGCCCCTATATGCGTTTTTAATAGCGCAGGGTTTCAATATCATTATAACCCTCATCATAGCCATCCTCCTGTTCGGCTAAGCTTATGGCATAATAATGGCGGGTGCCCTACCCATGGGCCTTCTCGAGTACAAAAAGAAACGCACATTAAAAAAGACCCCGGAGCCTGCGGGAGGCCGGGCTAAGGGTAACGCATTGCGTTTTGTTGTACAAAAACACGACGCCTCACACCTCCACTATGACTTCCGGTTGGAAATGGAAGGCGTACTGAAAAGCTGGGCGGTGCCCAAAGGACCATCTATGGACCCAAAGATCAAGCGGCTGGCCATGCAAGTCGAAGATCACCCCTACGATTACCGGACTTTCGAAGGAATTATTCCAGAAGGCAACTATGGTGCGGGCACGGTAATGGTTTGGGACGAGGGAACATATCACATTGTTGGTAAAGAATTCAACACAAAAAGGGCCGAAGACGCCGAACTCCTGAAACAATGGGAGGCGGGGAAAATCCATTTTATCCTCGAGGGAACGAAGCTCAAAGGCGAATTTGCACTGGTGAAAGCAGCGTGGCGCGGCGACAAAAGCTGGCTCCTCATGAAATTGAAAGACGAGCATGCCACAACCGACGATATTTTGCTCGCAGACAAGTCGGCAGTAACACAACGAACCCTTGATGAGATCAGCTCAAAAAAAAAATCGCGTAAGACGTCTGCACGGAAAGCCGTAGCTTCAAGAAAAACAAAAATCAAGATGCCACCAGGCATTACTCCCATGCTCACAACCCTGGTCGATAAACCATTCGACCGGCCGGGATGGATCTATGAAATAAAATGGGACGGCTATCGCGCACTTGCGTTCATCAACAACGGCAAGGTCGAGCTGAAGTCGCGCAATGATAAATCATTCAACGACAAGTTTTACCCGGTCTACCGCGCACTCGAGGAGTGGGATGTCAACGCGATCGTCGATGGCGAGGTTGTCGTGCTGAAGTCGAACGGCCTTTCAGATTTCGGTTCGCTTCAGAACTGGAGAAGCGAAGCCGATGGTGACTTAGTATACTTTGTGTTCGACGTCCTTTGGCGGGACGGGAAAGACCTTCGAAAAATGCCACTAGCTGAAAGAAAGAAAGTATTGAGTGAGATCATGCCGCAAGACAGTGGCATCATCCGCCTCAGTGAAGCATTCGATGTAAAAGGAACCGACTTCTACGAATCGGCCAAACGCATGGGTCTCGAAGGTATCGTTGCCAAAAAAGCCGACAGCCCATACCAGTCAGGTCTCCGAACAAACGACTGGTTGAAAATAAAAGTAAACCAGCGACAGGAAGTTGTGATAGGAGGGTACACACGCAACGCAGGTTCATCGAAACCATTCAGTGCATTGTTGGTAGGAGTGTTCGAAGACGGAAGGTTTAAGTATACCGGCAAGATTGGAACAGGGTTCAAGGATCTCCAGCAAAGGGAGATGTTGAAACAATTTGCTCCCTACGAAACAGACAAGCCGCAATTTTCCGAAACGCCCGACTACAATAAACCATCGCGCTTCAACCCGAAACCCGCCAAAGCATCCGTTACCTGGTTGAAACCAAAACTGGTTTGCGAGGTGAGCTTCGCGGAAATGACAACCGACGGCGTGATGCGCCATCCATCGTTCGAGGGCATGCGTATCGATAAAGGTGCGAAGGAAGTAACGCGCGAGAAGCCAAAGCCTACCGAGAAGGTTGTGCCTGCGCGCGATCGGTCCACGTTGCTCAACCCGAAAGACGAAACGCAGGTGCGTGAAGTTGAAGGCTACGAGATCAAGTTCACGAACCTGAGTAAGGTATACTGGCCCAAGGCGAAGATGCCGGATCACAAGAAGGATGTTACGAAGCGCGACATGCTTAACTATTATTACCAGGTGGCTCCGTATATTCTGCCTTACCTGGAAGATCGGCCCATGTCGCTGAATCGTTTTCCGAATGGCATTACCGGGAAAGGATTTTATCAGAAAGATGTAACAGGCAAAGTGCCCGACTGGGTTGAGACCTACCTGTATCACCGGTCCGATGAACCCGATGTTGACCGTCATTATTTGATACCGCGAACTGAAGCGGATGTGATGTTGATGGCATCGATGGGATGTATCGAGATGCATCCCTGGAGCAGCAGGACGGAGAGCCCGGATAATCCCGATTGGTGTCTCATCGATCTCGACCCGGGCAAGACCACATTCGACCAGGTGGTCGAGGCAGCATTAGTTACGAAG
The DNA here is from genome assembly GCA_035656375.1 of Cyclobacteriaceae bacterium. Classification (GTDB taxonomy): domain Bacteria; phylum Bacteroidota; class Bacteroidia; order Cytophagales; family Cyclobacteriaceae; genus ELB16-189. The sequence goes on from DASRSO010000191.1 coordinate 14,967, forward strand.
CAGATACTCGACGACAAAGGTCTTCCAAATTATTGCAAGACCAGCGGATCGACGGGCCTTCATATTTATGTTCCCCTCGACGGCAAATTTACTTACGAGGATTCGAAAGAATTTGCCCGTGCACTCGTTACTCTGGTTCATAAAGAGATTCCGTCGTTCACATCTATTGAAAGGATTGTGACGAAGCGGAAAGGAAAGATGTATCTCGACTTTCTTCAAAACAGGCCCCAGGCAACCCTGGCGGCGCCGTATTCACTAAGACCGAAGCCCGGCGCACCAGTATCGATGCCGTTGCATTGGGAAGAAGTGAAGAAGGGATTAAAAATCACAGACTTCAACATATTCAACGCAGTAGACAGAATTCGCGAGGTGGGAGATCTTTTTAAGCCATTGCTCGCTTTTAAGAAAAATAAAAAGTCATAGTTGTGAGCAAAGCAGTAGTGCATTATTCAGCCGACCAGGATCGTCTTATCCAGAAATTTTATTTGAAGGACGATGGCATTTTTCCGAACAACCCATTGCCGGTTCTTTACTACCCGGGCGTGTTGTTATTGCCAGGATTATTTCCCGCAGGTGAGGTAAAAGATATGTTCAGTCACAATGACTGGAAGAACACGTGGCAGGCTGGGATCTATACCTTTCATCATTACCACAGCAACACACACGAGGCATTGGGTGTGGTTCGTGGCGAAACTACAATCCAGGTCGGTGGCGACAACGGCATTCAACTCAAGATCCAGAAGGGCGACGTTATTATCCTGCCGGCGGGAACAGCACATAAGAATTTGGGTGACGAGAATGCTGTAGTTTGTGTGGGTGGTTATCCGAAAGGCAAAGAGTACGACATGTGCTATGGCTCCGAAAAAGAACGACCTGCTGCCGACGACAACATTAAGAAAGTGAAGTTGCCAGATCACGACCCCGTGTTTGGAACACAGGGCGGCGTTTTAAAATATTGGGTGCCGGGATCGAGAGCATAAAAAAGCCACCCTCCATCTGAACCGTGACAGGGATGGCTTTTAAACCACAAAAGAGATTCCAGCCTTTAACTATAGACGTGTAACCGAAGCCGCTGGTCAGAACACCCTACTGTACTTGTAGCGGCGTCGATTACGATATAAATATCATTGCGGCACGCCGAAAAATCCCGCCAAGTCATATCACGAACCTGCCAATTTCATCTGAAAACTGAGTTTTAGGGGGTAGATGCTGCCACCTTACTTATTGATGAAGTATTCATTTGTACCTACCTTCGGTAGCACACAATGAAACCATCCCTACTGGTGATTCTACTCGCCGGTTCCAGCCTGCTGCTACAGGCTCAACCAGCTGAAGAGAAGCGAGGTCTCGCTGCTGTTCGGAATAGCCCCGATTCGGTAGATATCTATGCAACACGGATCGTTGCATACTACGATGCCGCCGGAAACGACACGTCCGCCTTCCAGTTTTACCTCAATCTCGGTATCGAATATCTCGATGCCGGCGAAACACCAAAATCGATCGAAAGTTTTCAAAGGGCGCGCGTGCTCGCTGCGAAAAAGAAACTCGGAAGCCGTCACCTTTGGTCGCTGAACGATAGTTTCGGAATGGTGTATGGAAACCGGGGCATGTACGACAGCGCACTTTGGTATCACAGCCAGGCAGCAACAATAGTGGCACCCGACACGCTGAAAATGGTTAGCTCGATGAGGAAGATCGGGCTTCAATACAATTCACTGGGTCAGCCGGTACAGGCGCTTGCTACATACCTGCAGGCCCTGGAACTTCTCGGGCATCGACCCGCAAAGAACCTGCAGGCATCATTATACAATAACCTCGGTATTCTTTATGAAGACGATGGCAATCTTTCGAAAGCAGAAGAGTATTACGTGAAGGCCGCCACACTTTTCAAAGAGCTTAACATCCCGCGAAGTAATTTCAATATCCTTAATAACCTCGGCATTCTTTATTCGATGCAGGGTAAGAACGACGAGTCGTTAAAGATCCTTGCAGAAGCAGAGGCTTTGTTGCCCGAGATTAAAGGTCAGCTCGAGATCGCGATCGTTAACCTGAACATTGGTAACACGCTTGCACACATGGGTCGTGCTGCTGAAAGTATTCCACGCTTCGAAAAGGCGATGACGATCTTCAACAGCATACAGGATATGTATGGCATTGCCCTTTGCCATCGTCAGTTGGGAGAAGCGCTACACCTTGTTGGCCGAAATACCGAAGGCGAGAAGCACGAATTCGAGTCGCTTAAACTTTCGAGGGCGAAAGGCTTCGAAGCGTTGATCGAAGACTCGTACTACGATCTTTCAAGGATATATGAAGCACGCGGTGATTTCAAAAACGCATACAAATATCATAAGCTAAACACGCATCTTAAGGATAGCGTGAACGATAAAGAGAAGCAGGCAAAGCTTGGGCTTCTCGAAAAAGAATTCGAGCTATCGCGGCAGGAGAAAGAGAAGCAACGACTCGAACAGGAAAACGAGATACAACAGGCTCGCGCCCGCGCCAACCAGAATGCGCAGATCGCACTTGCCGTCGGGCTTGGCCTTTTCATTTTCGCTGCCGCTGTTGCAGGCGTTGCGTGGTTGCGGACAAGAAAACAGAATGTGATCCTTGCCGAACAAAAAGCCAAGATCGAAGAGCAGGCCGGTCAGCTTGTGGAAGCCGCCCGGAACAAGTCGAAGTTTTTTGCAAACGTCTCGCACGAACTTCGAACGCCAATCACGCTCCTGAACGGTATGCTTGAACTCATGCAGGAAGGCAACCACAATGGGAGCCAGGAAAAGCTGAAGGTCGCAGTAAGCAACAGCCGGCGGCTTCAAACACTGGTAGACGAGGTGCTCGACCTTTCACGCCTGGAAGTTGGCAAGGCCACCCTTCAAACGAGAAGATTACACATTTTTCCGTTGCTGAACAGGATCGTGATGGCATTCGAATCGTTTCTCGTGAGGAAACAGATCCGCCTCGAGTACGAACCTGGCGCTCTTGATGATGTGATGGTCGACATCGACGAAGATAAGTTTGAAAAGATCCTGAATAATCTTTTGTACAACGCTATAAAGTTCAATAAGCCAGGCGGCTGGATAAAAGTAACGGGTGCTTTGAGCGGCGACCGGGGTGAGATCATTATCGATGTTGCCGATTCGGGCATCGGTATACCCGAAGCAGATGTCGCGCACATCTTCGAACGATTCTATCAAAGCTCTGCGGGCGATGGCAAGAATGCACAGGGCATCGGTATTGGCTTGTCGCTGGTGAAAGAATTCACCGAGCTTCACAAGGGCACGGTGTCGGTTACAAGTGTTGTCGACGAAGGAACGTCGTTCCGACTTACATTCCCGGCATCCACCGAAGTGTCTCTCGATGCCGAGGTCGATACGATCTACAGCAGTCTGCCCGTTTCAATTTCGTTTGAGG
>DASRSO010000192.1:0-42007 GCA_035656375.1 Cyclobacteriaceae bacterium
GCGGGAAGACCTATGCACAAACATTTGATGAACCGAAGGAATCGATCGCGATTATTGAAGAACATTAAAAAGTTGCCACGTTGAACGTCGGTTGTGGCGACCTGTGTGAAGAGCCCGCTTTCGCTCACGGAGACACGCAGCGCGAGTAAGATCAGCCCGAGCGCTCCGCCGATGTAGTAACACGTACGCCAATCGAAATACCGGTTGAGGATGAATGCTGTTACGGCGCCGAGGATACCGAACGAGGCGATCATAGCTGAAGCAATGCCGCGTTTTTCTTTGGGAAGTATTTCGCTTACCAATGTTACACCAGCGCCGAGCTCACCTGCCAGACCAACGCCAGCAATAAAACGGAGTATCACGTATTGCGGGATGCTCGTTACCATCCCGTTGAGGATGTTGGCAACAGAGTACATGAGGATCGAAGCGAACAGTACTTTCAGTCGTCCTTTTTTGTCACCAAGGATTCCCCACACGATACCACCCACTAACAAGCCGATCATTTGAACGCTTATTATAAGTTCCCCCTGGGTCGTAATTTCTTCGGGCGACAATCCGAGATCTGACAGGCTGGGCTTGCGAACGATGCCGAACAGGAGGAGATCGTAGACATCAACGAAAAACCCTAATGCGCTAACAATAACAGCCAGCTGAAAGAGACTTGTAGAGCGTTGATTCACTTTTTGTAGTCTGGATTCACCAGGTTAGGCACAATCCCATTTGAGAAATACCCGATAATATTTTCCGCTGCCAGTCTCGCCATTCCATTTCTTGCCTCTTCGGTCGCCGACCCGATATGCGGGAGTATCGCAACATTCTCCATCGATAACAATGGATTGTCTGCGTTCATTGGTTCCGGGTTGGTGACGTCGAGTCCCGCTCCCCATATCTTTTTTGAGACAAGTGCATCCCTGAGATCTTCTTCGTTGTGCACTGGACCGCGGGCAGTGTTGATGAAGATGGCGGTGGGTTTCATCTTTGCGAAAGCATCCTTATTGAAGATGCCCCTGGTTTCTGCAGTAAGCGCACAGTGTGCCGAGACGATGTCGCTTTCACGAAGAAGATCATCGAAAGAGACCAGTCGTGCACCGAGTTCTTTTTCGGCGGCGGCGTTTTTCGTGCGGTTGTGGTAGAGGATGTTCATCCCGTAAGCGCCTTTGCACCGATGGGCCATTGCGGCCCCGATACGTCCGAGCCCCAGGATACCGAGGGTCTTGCCTTTTAATTCAATGCCGAGACTTTTATTTGGTTCGAATGATTTCCAACCACCGTCGAGGATCTTTTTGTGATGAGAGAACGCCTTCCGTGCAACGCACAGCAACAAAGTAAATGCTGTGTCGGCTGTGGCGTCGGTCAGCACGCCGGGTGTGTTGCCAACGGCTATGCCGTACTTCGTTGCTTCGGGAACGTTGATGTTGTCGTACCCCACGCCGAACTGCGCGAGGACTTTAAGATGCGAGCACTGTGCGAGGAACTCGGGGGTGATCTTGTCGGTGATCGTGCAAAGCATCGCGTCGACCTTTTTTGCATTTTCCACGAGCTCTTCGGGAGTCATGGGGCGTTGCTCGGGCCAGGTAATTACTTCGAGGCCGGCTTTAAGAATGAGGTTTTTGGCGATCGACGGATAGTCGCGGGTTAAGAGTACTTTAGGCATGGCCTAAAATTACTCATATTTCAACGTCTCTGCTGGATTCTTCGAAGCTGCCTTCAATAACTTTCCACTCAATGTGATCATTGCAATAGCCAACGCCATAAAACCCGGTGCGATCAGCACCCACCATGTTATCGGGATATGGAAAGTATATGTCTGCAACCACTTATCCATGAGGTAATAACTCATTGGCGCCGCGATCACAAAAGAAATAATTATCAGGATCACATAGTCTTTCGAGATCAGTCCAACAATATGCCCGATCCCGGCACCAAATACTTTCCTCACGGCAACCTCCTTCATCCTCCGGTTCACCACGAACGACAATAGTCCGTACAACCCCAGGCAAGCGAGCAACAGGAATATTCCCGAGAAGGCCTGCAGTAGCGCACTCAGTTTCCTTTCTTCTTTGTAAAAGTTATCGATGTTCTCGTCGAAGAACCGGTACTCGAAAACCATCGAAGGGAAAACCGCAGCCCATGCTCTCTCCAGCGCAAGGATCGACTCCTGCAGCGAACCCGCATCAGTAAGTCGTATGCTCGTGGTAACGAAGAACGACGGTTTATAAACGAAGATCATGTTTGTGATCTGTTGACGAACCGACGAGTTATGGAAATTTTTAGTCACCCCGACCACCGTATAATCTTTGCCATCCACATCCAGCCCGTGACCGATCGCTTCTTCGGGTGTTCTAAAGCCGAGCGATGCGGAGAGCGTTTCGTTGATGATCGCAGAATTGATCGAGTCGCTGTTCAGAAAATTTCTTCCCGCCGCCATCTTAATGGCATATAATCCGAAGTATGCTGTGTCGACCGATTGATATTCGCTGAACACCTCATTTTCTGTCGGCATCTCTTTCCTTCTTACATGCAGAAACCACATGTTGCGACGGTCGCCCGACGGATATGAGGAACTGGCACTGACGGCCGATACATTCGGATTATTCAGGACCAGATCGCGGATCTCCCCGGCTTTGTGGCTTTCTGTCTCTGGTATTGACACGTGAACAACGAGGTCTTTTGTAAATCCGAGATCCATGTTGCGCGAGTATTGCAATTGACTGATGACGATGAAGCTGCCGATCAGGAAAGCCTGTGTGACGGCGAATTGCACCACGACGAGCGTCTTGCGCAGGTAGTTGCTGCTAACACGATTGCTGGTAAGTCCACGCAGCGCGTTGATGATACCGTAGCTTGAAACAACGATGGCCGGGTAGAATCCTGCGGCCAAGGTGATCGCAATGGCCAACGCGGCCAGCGACAGCAGCACAACCTTGTCGGCGAACAGGTGTGTGATAAGCGTGAGACTTGTGAAAACAGAAAGATTCATCAGTACAACATCGGCCAGGAGCAAGCTCACCAAGCAGGCGATCGTCACCAGCACAAATGTTTCGCTGAGGAACTGGAGTACGAGTTGACGACGTTGACCGCCGAGAACTTTTCGCACACCGATCTCCCGTCCGCGCAGCGTAGATTGCGCAGTAGCGATATTCACGTAGTTGATGCAACCCACGGATAACAATAACAACCCGGTGATGGCCATGATCCACATCGCAGTAGTGTCTACAGTTCGCCGGTTGAAGTTGCCGAGTTGAGCATCTTTGTGCATATCGCCCAGGGCCTGCAGCCGGTACTTAAGAGTTTTTGCAAAATCTTTGTCGACATGAAGCTCATGCACCTTGTCGAACTGCGCTTCGACTTCAGACGGTATTGTGTTTACAGGAAGTAACACGAATGCCTGGTGATTCGCGTTAACCGACATCCAGTCGTCTTTCATCCGTTCGGGTTCAAATTCATGAAGCGACCGGTATGACATCATAAGGGTAAAGGGAAAATCGGAGTTGGGAGGGAGGTCGCTGACCACGCCGGTCACCTTCATATCGATCTGTGATTCGATGCGAAGCGATTGCCCGATGGGATCCGTGTCGTTGAAATATTTTTTTGCAAGCGATTGGGTGAGAACAACTGAGAACGGTTCAATGAGCGCCTTTTGAGGATTGCCTGCAAGCCATTTGAAGCCGGTGCCGTTGAAATCGAACACGTTGAAGAATTCGGTGTCGACGAATGCTCCACCACTGGTTTCTTTAAATTTTCTTGTCTCTCCGTTCAGCGCTACATCAACCTGCAGTCCATTGTAGTATTGCACGCCGGTGATGTTTTCGATCGCAGAAACTTCTTCGCGAAACACATCGGTGAGGGGACCGGCAACTCCTTGTTCGCGCACATCTCTTGTTACGTGATACCGGTTCACCCGGTAGATCCGTTTCGCGTTCGTATGAAATGAATCGAAGCTTAGCTCATATCTCACCACCGACATCATGATGATCGCGCATGTGATGCCTACGATGAGGCTAAGAATGTTGATGGCGGAATTTGTTTTGTGGCCGACCAGATTCCTGAACGCGACCACGAAATAATTTTTGAACATAAAAACCGGGTAAGGTTGTTTAACGGGATTTCTTCTGAACAAAATGCCGGGACGGAGGAATCGCATTGTTGCCCAATTGAGCTTCCTTCGGGCGCGGCTGGCGCCGATGCGTTCCACGTCGCGTTGAAATCGTTGAAGCAAATCGCCTTCGATCTCCTCGCGGACGTGCGCGGGAATGATGGAAAGAATCTTCTTCGACAGGAAGGGTATGTCCGTCTTCATTCAGTTCGCAGTGCATCTACGGGATTGGAAACGGCCGCTTTTCGTGCACTGATAAACACGATGCACAGCGCCACGATCATCAACACAAGACCAGGAAGTGCAAACATCCACCACGCAAGTCCAACGCGAAGCGCAAATCCTTCGAGCCATCGACTGACACCGAGCCACGCGAGTGGTACAGCGATTGCGATCGACAGCGCAATGATCTTCACGTATTCGATCGAGAACAGTCGAAGAATATTCCACACTGAGGCACCCAATGCTTTCCGGATCCCGATCTCTTTGAAGCGACGCGTTACTGCGAGAGACACCATGCCCAACACTCCAACGATCACGATCACAGTCATTACACCCGTTCCCACTGCAGAGGCTTTCTTCAATTGTACTTCGGATTTGTACAGGGCCGCGAGACGATCTTCCATGAACGCATGATCGAACGGGTCGTCGGGAAATACTTCGTGCCACTTGCGTTCCACGGCACTCAGCGCCTGGGTTACGTTGCCCGGGTTAATCCTGAAAGAAAAGAAACGGTACGTGAGATTTTGCCGTGTGTGTATGAATCCCATCGGCTTCACAGCCTGGTGCAGCGAGTTGTAGTGAAAGTCTTTTACGATTCCTTTGACAGTGAAATAAGCGGTGTCGCTGAAGAGCGGTATCACCTGGTCGCCAACTTCAACCTTCAATGCCTCGGCAGCAGATTGATTCAACACCAGGTCGCCGGGTTTCCATGCCTTGTCAAGGAAACCGCCTTCGAGAACCTGGATCTTGAATACATCCGCGTAATCCTCATCCGTTGAGAAACAGCTTACGAGCAGTGCCTTTTCTCTTTCCGTTCCCGGCTTCCTGAAATTAAAGTCCTGGCTCACGGCGTTGCCGTTTGGAACTCCCCATGAAAGCGTGGCGCCTTGTATCTGCGGCACCGAAAGAAATTCCTGCTTCGCGGCCATCATCTTGTTCACTCCATCTTCAGACCAGATGCGAGGCGTGGATGAAACTGTAACGATGTAGGATTTGTCGTAGCCGAGATCGCTTTCCAGGAACAATGCGATCTGGCGGCTTATGATGATCGAACAGATAAACACCACAATAGAAATTGTGAATTGAGTGGTGACAAGCCCGCGTGAGAGCAACGACTTGTTTGAGGTGGCCTTAAGTTTTCCCTTTAACGAATCGATTGCCTTGTATGCCGACAGCAGGAACGAGGGGTAGCTTCCAGCAACGAATCCGATCAGGATCAATCCTGCAACAAACCACAACCAGAAAACGCCGCTAAAAACAAAGACCGACATCAGGGTCGTTCCTATAATGCTGCCGAAATAATTCCTGAACACCTCGTAGACAACGAGTGAACATATCCCGGAAAAGATTGTCAACAGAATTGACTCTGCCAGGAATTGGAACACGATCTGTTTTTTCAAACTGCCGATCACTTTTCTCACACCGATCTCTTTTAGTCGCGCAGCCGTTCCCGAGATCGAAATGTTGATGAAATTGATGGAGGCGAGAAGGAGGATAAAGAAGGCGATACCCGAAAGTATCAGGATCATTTTTTGGATTGCCGCATTGCCCGACAATAAATGATAGTCCGTCAGCGGACGAAGAAACAGCTTGGCGCCTTCGACTTTCTGCTGTACAGGAGTTCGTTCCTCTGTGAGCTTCATCGCAATTGCTTCGACCTCTTTGGCATCAACGTCTTTGCGAAGCTTTAAGTACGACAGGCACCAGATGCCATCCCAGGTGTCGGGATCGGGAAGGAGAAAGTCTTCTTTGTTCTTGAACGACATGAAGACCTGGGCATTAATATGAATGAGGTCCGTCACCGAGTTACTCTTGAGCTTCGGAAGAACCGCCGTTATCGCGAACTCTTTTCGCTCCGCAGAACCGCTCGCAATGCTGACGTGCTCTCCAACTACATCCTTCCGTCCAAAAAGTTGGATTGCCACATCTTCAGTGATGACAACTGAATAAGGATCTCTCAACGCCGTTGCCGCGTCGCCGTAGATCATCGGCAACCCGAGCATACTGATGAGCGTCGAGTCGCCCACCATCGACTGGTAAATGAAGTTCTTGTCGTTGGCCGACATCTTCACCATGCGATCGAAGAACCGATAGTAGTTCTCAACCTTCTGGGGATACTCGTCGACAAGTGTCTTCCCCAACATCGATGGCGCGAAGAAGACTGGCATGGAACCGTCTTTCGTTGTATTCTCAAAGATGTAAAGCTGATCAACATCTTTTAGCTGTTGATTCACCTGCATCTCTCCCCACACATAAACACCGATCACCAACGCAAAAGTGATACCCGTAGTAAGGCCGGCGATATTAATGAACGAATTGATCTTGTGACGTGCCATGTGGCGCAGCATCACCTTGAAATAGTTATGTATCATAAATAATCTTATTCGTACTGAAATTTTATTCCTTAGAATGATCGAAAGGCGTAAGAACCGAATCGCATTCCACGCCAATCGTAGCCTCGCTTTCCTTACGCCGTACTTTATTTTATCTCTTTCAAAACGTTGTGCCAGGTCACCTTCGATCTCCTCCTGCAGCGACGCAGGAGCGATCAACTCAACAAACTTGTTTACCCACCATGGCAAATTGTCATTCATTCTTCAGGTGGTCAACCGGGTTACTTTGTGCTGCCCTCAACGTCTGTAACCCCGACGCGAGAAACGTCAGTAACGTGATCGACAATCCCGCTACGATAAAGGGTATAGCCGTAAGGTTTATTCTTACCGGGTAAGTCAGCAGCCATTGAGTGGCAGCATAGTAAGCCAAAGGCACCGCGATAAACAATGAGATGAAGACAACCCTGATGTTGTTCCTTGAAAGAAGCACGACAATGCCTCTTGCCGACGCGCCAAGGACTTTGCGAATGCTGATCTCTTTAAGTCGTGTGCTGGTCTCAAACAGCGTTATACCAAGTATTCCAAGGCACGCAAGGAATGACGCGATGCCAGAGAACAGTCCGAACACCCGCGCGAAATGGATCTCCGAGTCGAATTGTTTTTGATAGAGATCATCCACGAAGAAGTAGTTGAATGGATACTTCGGGAATTGTTTTTTATAGGTTGCTTCGATGAATTCAACAGCCTCTTGTGCGTTTACACCTTTGTTCAACTTAACGGAATAATACACTTGTTGAAATTTGGCCATGTTCAGAAAGTAGATGGTTGGCTCCACTACCTGCTTGATCGACTGGTGATGATGGTCTTCAATTACCCCGACAATCTCGATCTGCGGTTTCATGGACGGAAATAGCTGAAAGTATATGTATTGGTTCACAGCGTCGTTGGCATCCTTAAATCCAAGCGCATGGATCGCTGCTTCGTTCAGGATGATCCGTCCCGTGTTGTCGTTCACCGCCTCCGATGCGAGATAGTTCCTTCCGGCTTTTAACTTTAAGTCATACAGTGGAATGTAGTTGTAGTCGATGAACAGGAGCTTGAATCGCGTCGGATCAAACGGATCCTGTTTGTTCCTCTTGATCTCGTTGACGATCGTGAAATTGATGGCCCTCCCCGGGATGTTAGAAGAACTGCTTACCTCTTTTATCGCCGCGTTTGTCTTCAATTCATTTTCGAACGGCCCGAACTTGTCTGCCAACATGCCGGTATAAGCAAGTGAGTTCTCCACTGCCAGTACCTGTTCGACGTCCAGCTTTTTATCCGTCAGTTTCATAAAATCGATCTGCTGGTTGGCGATTGCCACGAATGCAATCAATGAAATTGAAGTAACGTATTGCACAACGACCAGTGAAGTCCGGATGCGGCCCGGGCGACCGGTTGTCGCATTTCCTTTAATGATTGCGGCCGGGTTAAGCTTCAATAAGAGCAGAACCGGGTAAATGCCAGCTATCAACGAACCCGCAACATACAGACCCAACGCGATGAGCCATGTGTTGTAGTTGCTGAGATCCAGCTGCGCAAGAGGAATGCCGGTGGTATAGCTGAAGTAGGGTAGAAGGAGCCACGTTCCTGCTGCTGCAAGCGTGAGGGCGATCACATTAAGACAGAAATATCTTACAATAAATTGTATTGCCAGGTCGACCTTCGAAGACCCGACTACTCTCCGTATCCCCACTTCTTTTGCCTGCGTAACGAATCGCGCCGTCTCCAGATTGATGTAGTTGATCCACGCGATGAAGAGGATACAGACAGCAACAATCGAAAGCATTAGTGGCAACACGACATCTGTGCGGGTCTCGAGATCGCCTTCGATACCCGGCTGAAGATTGATGTCCGGCACCGCCTGGAGCTCTACCTGTATTCCTTTCACATTCGGGAAAGTGTTTGCGGTTTGTGCCAGGAGCGTGTTCAATCGCGACTCTATGTCCCGCCCGTCGTCTTTGCTCTTTACTTTAATATAAGTGATGACGCTGGGGTACATCCAATAGTTTGACACTGTGTCCCAGCTCCGATCGATCGGGAAGATTGCATCGAAATGCAGGTGCGAGTCGGTGGGCAGGTCTCTGAAGACGCCACTTACATTAAACACCTCGGCGCGCGAATCGATATCGCCGAGATCACCCAAAGTTTGTGAAAGGGCAGGTTGTTCTCCAAAAATGCTTTTTGCAACTTTTTGGGAAAGTATAACCGACTGACTATTCTTTAATGCATCGATAGGGTCGCCTTCAACCAGTAAGTTTGAGAACACGGAAAAGAAAGAAGTGTCGGCCTGGAGCATTTCGCCCGGATGCCAGACGGGTTCGCCGTTGTAGGTAAATGTTAAACCGAGATCAACGGGCACCTTTGAAAAACCAGTCGAAGCTACGTCCGGAAAATTTTCACGGAGCAGTTGACGGATGCCAAAAAAACTCAAGGCCGAGTTGTTGGTCACGGTGCCGTTTTCGACCCGCTGCTGGATCACACGAAATATCTTATCACGATCGGCAAGATCCCGGTCGAAACCTGTTTCGTAACTCACATACTGGGTGATAAGCACGAACGCAATAATTCCAACCGTGAGCCCGGTAATGTTGATCAGTGAAAATACTTTGTTCCTCTGGATGCTTCGGATCGCCAGCGTGAAGTAATGTTGAAGCATAAAGTTGGATTTAATTGAGATCTTGTTTCTGAGAATGACACCCGGCCTGAAGAATCGCACCGTGTTCCAAAACAATTTCAGTTGTGCTCTTCTCCTTCCAAATTTTATTGAATCCTTTTGGTAGCGTTGCATCAAATCGCCTTCGATCTCTTCTATCAATTCGTTTGGACAGAAGAGGGATATGAACCGCGAAAGCCACCGTTTACCGTTCACTGTTTACTGATTACCTACAATTAACTTTAGTTGCGGTACCATTTTCCAAAGATCTACGCGCACGTCTTTCAATGCTCTCAACATAGCCATGCCTGCACTTGTAATGGTGTAGATGCGCTTGCGGCGACCCCCACGTTCGTTCGTGCCGCCACCGAGACTCGACTTGATGTAGCCCTTGTCTTCGAGGCGATAGAGAGTGACGTGTACGGCGCTCAGGTTTACTTCGCGTTTGAGGCGGCTCTCGATCTCGTCGGCGATGGCGGCGCCGTATGCGTCGTCGCGGAGGGCGGCAACGAGGGTGAGAACGAGCTCTTCAAATTCACCGAGATATTCTTTAGACATATATATGCTTATATTTTGTAAAGCAAATAAGGGAAAAATTGTTAAAAAGCAAACGTTTCGTGTGTGGATTCGTTTAAAATGATGAAGGCCGCCCACGTGGAGTTGTGCCTGCGGCGGGTTAAAGCCAGTGGCGGGCCATACGCGCAGATTTCACTGTCGATAGATAGAGAATAATTAGCACCACCTATGATCCCACTCAAGACGCTGAAAACGCTGTTAGGAGTTGCAACACTCCTCAGTTTTATTCTTTCCGGTTTTACCCTTTTTAGTTACCAGGCAGGCCCCGAAAAATCATCGGCCAATGCAGGCAATTATCCAGACTGGCCGCCAATAAAAGAGTATCCAGACGTTGCGGGCACGGCGGTTTTCAAAGCCAACTGCAAGTCCTGCCACCGCCTGGACGAAGTGTTGATTGGCCCGGCCCTGCGGCATGTTTATTCGCGCCGCGATTCTGTGTGGCTCAGAAACTGGATCTCGAACTCTTCTAAAATGATTACTGCCGGCGATCCTGCCGCAGTACAGTTATTTAATGATTATAAACAGGCGCAAATGACCAATTTCTCGACGATGAAGAAAGAAGAGATGGACTCATTATTAGTGTTTTTGAGATTAGTTGATAAAGTCAACTAAATTTTGTTGCCTGCTCGGAAAGCGCAAGACAGGCGTTGGGTTTTGGATGCTGGCTGTTCCTTAATCGATATCGTGGATACCGGTTTCCGGATATCCATCAACGAACACCCGATAACCAATATCCAAATCCCGACATCCTTTCGGTGTCCCAGGGATCCTTTGTAAAGTTTTGATTTCTCCTACCGTCTCCTCTTCTTCTGCGGCCCACCGCCTCCTCCTTTCATAAAAACTCCTATCGATACCTCGAGCCCCGTAAAATCTACCTTCGCATCTTCATACTCCGCGCTCTTCGTCTCGTTCGGTCCCGCAAGCATTCCTCCCGAATAACTTCCCGACAACGGCAACGCCGACGCTCCCACCAGGTAGTTCACCTCCAACGATATCCCAAACTGCGAGTTCACATCAATATCAAGTTCTACACCGCCATGAACTCCATAGCCCGGTCTATTCTTGAATGTAAACTGTGAGTTCGCAATGTCCCACTTCTCCATCTCCCGGATCGCCCGGTCGATGTTCCCATAGTTGAGCTTTTGATTTGCACCGTAGAACACAAACCCGCCACCCTTTATATCAAACTCGAATCCTCTGCCGGGAAACTGGAACACGATCTCGCCCGGAACGAAGAATGTGAAATTCGGTCCGACCAGCGACTTGTTCGACGTGAACGGAACATCCTTTAAGTTCAGTCCCGACATCCTGTACAGGGTGATGCCTGTTTCGAGGGCAATAAATTTATTCAGGCTCACACCAACACCACGGAACGAGAACGGACTGATAGGAGTGGAAATGTCGCCGTTGCGCGGAATGAAATAAGAGAACGATAATCCGAATTCCTGCGCGTGAGAATATTCGGCAGCCAGGCAGACAACGAGGATGATAAAGATCTTTTTCATTAGCGCTTATTATAATCACTGAACAACACCTGCATATACGCTTTGCCGATATCTTCGGCATTACCGGTCTTATTTAAATAATCACCGAGGGTGAAATCATAAATATTCTCATTCACCCCGTCGATATAACCGTAACCGTTGTTGAAGATATAGACTGCATACGGTTTCACCTGCCTGTCCATGATGTCCTTACTGAAGACGAATTCGCCGTCGGGCTTGCCCACTTGCGCCAGTACCGAGTTAACGATATCCGTCTGTCCCCCGGTAGTGTGCACTATGGTATCCGGCTTCGACACCGCTCCACCCAGCCACAACATGGGTATTTTGAACCGGCTCTTTTCAGCAAGCTCATCCTGTGCATCTGGTAAACGATGGCCGTGGTCTGCTGTTATAATGATCCAGGTATTCTTCCACCAGTCGGTCGTTTTCGCCTTACGGATGAAATCACCAAGGCTCTTATCGGTATAGTGGCATGCATTAATGAACAGGCTTCCGTCGTCGTTGCCTTCGCGGAAGCGCGGCTCGAGGGGAACATCAAACGGCTCGTGACTGCTGAGAGTAAGCATCATCTTGAAGAACGGTCTACTGGCCGTGTCGCATTCCGCGAGCAGCCTGTCGAACACAAAATGATCGTGGATGCCCCACTTCGATTGATCGATTGAAGAAGGAAAGTCGTCGTCTTCGGTAACGTTGCTGAAACCGGCGGTGGTGAGGTACGACTCCATGTTTGCAAAACCGATGTCGCCGCCGTAAACAAATGAAGTGTGATATCCTTCGTTCTCCAGCGATCGCGACAGGTAGGGGAGACTGCCGGTCTTTTTCGGGTACTTTATTATGGAGGATCTCGGTTGTGCGGGGTAACCGCTTAGTATTGCGACGATTCCTTTATCCGTGCGGTCGCCACTGGCATAAAAGCTATCAAAGAAAATTCCTTCATGCATGAGGTTGGTCAACTCCGGTGTGATCTCGGGGTTAACGATCTTCGACGTGAAACTCTCAAGAACGATCAACAGGATATTGGGCTTTGTATTTGTGAGAACTGGTGTTGTCTCGACAGGGGTGTTCTGATTTTTGAGCGTGTTTATAGCTGCCTCGTGATCGAAGAATGTCTCAGGATAGAACTCCCGGGTTCTATCCGTTACACTTTGAAAAAAATTCCAGATCACGTTAATCCCTGCATGATTGGCGAAAGCATTCGTTTTGTGAAAGTAAACAACGCCCGTATTCAGCGGGGCCACCGTAAAGCTGCTTCGAATAGGAATGAACAACGCTGCTGTCGCAAGCAACATGAATCCAGCGTTATAGATCCTGGTTTCGGGAAGAGCTTTGAAACGAGGAGCAATTTTTCTCCAGTAATAATACCATGCCGGAACGACCATCAGCAACAGTAATGAGATCAGCAAAGAAGTGCGCGCAAAACTGATGCTGTTGGCTCCCTCTGTCCCGATATACATCAGCGGGGTGCTGTCCATCCTGAATCCCCAATGCCGATACAGTTCCAGGTCGGCAACGATGACGATTGCCGATATCAGTAAAAAAAGACCGACTATAAAATGGTTGAGGATGGCGATGAACTTCGCGTTACTAAAACACGATGCGGTGAGCAACAGGCCGGTGAGCAGCAGGCAGTCGCCGGCGATAGCGGCGTCCATACGGCTGCCGAGCGCCATGATCGTTAGCACATCCGTGAATGACAGATCTGATGTGAGATGCCCGTGATAAATAAGGAAAAGGATACGGCCGAAGGTGAAATAGACCATCCAGAACAATCCCAGGTATCCAAAGAGGGAAAGGCGTTGCTTCATTTCCGGCCACGAATATAAAGCTTATTTTTACGATCAAACCTTTCCCTATGCGTTACCTCCTCGTCTTGTGCGTTGCACTTTTCACAATATCCTGTTCAAAGAAAACTCCCGCCGACATAGTGATCTCGGGCGGTAAAATTTACACCATGGATCCTGCTAAACCCGAAGTGGAGGCAGTAGTCGTAACGGGCACGAAGATCGTGTTCGCCGGCACGCAAAAGGAAGCCATGGAATATAAAGGCGAAAACACACGGTTGATCGACCTGCAGGGCAAGACGATGACACCCGGTTTGATCGAAGGACACGGACACATTATGGGTCTCGGATACAACGAGCTCAACCTGAACCTCGCCGACGTGAAGAGCTACGACGAACTGGTCGCCAGGGTGAAAGACGCAGTCGCGAAAGCACAACCCGGCCAGTGGATCGTTGGCCGCGGGTGGCACCAGGACAAGTGGACGACCAGACCTTCGAAGATGTTCAAGGGATTTCAGACACACCATCAATTGAGCGAAGTGTCGCCCAACAATCCCGTGTTCCTCAGTCATGCAAGCGGACACGCTGGTTTCGCCAACGCAAAAGCAATGCAGATTGCGGGTGTGAACCAGTTGTCGATTGAAAAACTGGAGAGAGATCTTGGTGAAGGCGGCGAAGTTATTCTCGACAATCTAGGCAACCCGACCGGTATCTTCAACGAGCGCGCACAAGGCTTGATATACAAGTACATTCCCGACAATACCGAAGAGTCGAACACGCAGGCGCTTAGTCTCGCGATGGACGCATGTGCACGCGCGGGCATTACCGGTTTTCACGATGCAGGTGCATCGCGTGAATCGGTCGAGTTATTTCATAAGTTCAGGAATGAAGGAAAGTTGAAGTCGAGGCTGTATGTGATGCTGAGCGGCGGCGACAGACCTATGATCTATGAGTGGTTTAAGAAAGGACCGGAGATCGATTCAACTGCATGGCTTACGATCCGTGCCATTAAACTTCACTGCGACGGCGCGTTGGGTTCTCGTGGCGCCTGGTTACTTGAACCTTATACAGACCGGGCCGATTTCGCGGGCATGGCAACACTTCCAATGGATACGGTGTTGAAGACATCACAGGAAGCACTAAAGGCCGGCTTCCAGGTATGCTCTCACGCGATCGGCGACAGAGCCAATCGTGAGATCCTGGATCGTTATGAAACTGCATTCAAAGAAAATCCTTCACAAGCGAAAGATCACCGCTTCCGTATAGAACACGCACAACATCTCGACCCGGCAGATATCCCACGCTTTGCCTCCCTGGGTGTTGTTCCTTCGATGGAAGCCATTCACATGTCGTCGGATCGTCCGTGGGCAATCGACCGGTTAGGGGAGAAGCGTATCAAAGAAGGCGCATACATGTGGCAGACATTGCTGAAGTCGGGGGCGAAAATTGTTAATGGAACAGATGTTCCGGTGGAGCCTATCGATCCGATCGCGTGCTTCTATGCATCGGTAACACGCAAGACACTCGCCGGCGATCCGCCATCGGGCTATGAGCCGGAAGAGAAGATGACCCGCGAGCAGGCGCTTCGTTCTTACACACTGGATGCAGCATACGGGGCATTCCAGGAGAAAGTTAAAGGATCGATCGAGCCGGGAAAACTTGCAGACTTTACGGTGTTTTCACAAGACCTTATGACGGTACCGGAGGAGGAGATATTGAAGACTACAGTCGAGATGACGATTGTAGATGGGAAGGTAGTCTATGAAAAAAAATAAGGAGCCAGGGCTCCTTATTTCAAAAACTTATGCGCTCTTTCCATCAAGAGCTTGCGATCTGCAGTAATGCTTGGATCGCTGTAGATGCGCGACGAAAGCTCACCGACAACACCTTTCTTATATCCCAGTTTTTCCGCGATGTTTTCGCAGAAATTCACTTCACTTTTAAATACCTGTCCGTCGCTCTTCATGAGCTGGATAAGGTGATAGAGGTTCTCAAATTTCTGGTCTTCAGAGAAACTGCTGAGATCGCCGATAGGTTTAGGTGAATGGAGCATTTTTTCCACTTCTTCTTTCGGGATACCGTTGGCCTTGCCAATCATGTGAATGACTTTCGATTCTTTTTCTTCAACTTTGGAATCACTTTTGGCAAGATTGATGAGTACGTTAAGTTGCTCTTTGATCATAAACTTTTAGATATTTAAGCGCGAAAGTTATCGCGGCGTAGTATCGAAATTTAGGCAAAAAACGATAATTTCTTACACGCCCATTAAAAATTCTGCCCCCTTGAATTCCATCAAAGCAACCCTTTTATTGCCGTCAGGTCTTTTAGTCAGAATAAGATCTAAATTAATTTCTATGAAGCAGGTTGGCATCTTTGTACTCTTTTTTCTCGCAGCATTTACGGCTATTGCCCAGGACAGTGAAACACGGCAGTTGGGGGCGTTTCGTGGTGTGCGCGTTGGGGAGGCAATCGACGTGTACCTTAAGAAAGGAGACAAGGAAAGCGCGAAGGTTGAGGTAGACGGCGTTAGTCTTTCTGATGTGGTGACCGAAGTTTCAGGAAACTATCTCCGCATACACATGCGCCAGGGCAACTACAGGGGTAAGAGAATTGTGAAAGTATATCTCACTTACGTTACACTCGAAAAAATTTCTGCCTCATCTGCATCAAGTGTTTTCTCGGAAGGCGTTATCAAGGCCACTAATATGGACATCTCTTCGGCCAGCGCTGCAAACGTTGAGTTACAGCTCGAGGCCGAAAGCGTTACGGTAGATGTTGCCAGTGCCGGCGACGTTACACTTGAAGGCAAAGCGAAAGAGCTGAGGCTTGAAGCCAGCAGCGCCGGTTCGGTAGATGCATACAACTTCGAATGCGAGCGTGTCGATGGCAACGTGTCTTCGGCCGGAAGCGCGAAGATCAATGTTACAAAGTCGCTCGATGCTGAAGCCAGCAGTGGTGGAAGCATTCGCTACCGCGGCAATCCTGCGAGCACCAATACCAATTCCAGTTCAGGAGGTTCGGTGAAGAAGAGTTTCTGATAAAAAAGACGAAAGAGGTATAGAGAAAACTCTATCGTTTGCAGACGTAGGCTGACCCTGAAAAACGGCGATTGGGCCCTTAAAAAGGGCTTAATGCAATAAAATTCTCAAAAAAACGTAAACTAAATCAGACGAGGTATCGTCTTTAGTCACGTACCAAACTTGAGAATATGATCAATTTCAGATTCACAAAGTCTACCTGGGGCAAGTACCCACAGTCCGACCCTTCTTTTTATAAGAGATTCAATCGCGCATGGACCAACTTCCAGGAGAATGAAGTAGAGGCAAGGTTAAGACTAATTGTAGCCGAGCCGAAGTCACAAAAGCGTTTTAGAAGTTTTTAGTCGAGCGGAATAAATTTTCCCTCATCGATCAGGCCATTTTTTACTTTATAGAGAACCACTCCTGATTTCATAACAATATTACCCTCGCCGCCTTCCCCCACCACTGCGGCTGTTTGTTCGAAACGAGTGTTTTGCCCGGTACTTTCATAACGAAATACCTGTCGCGCATGATAATGTCCCGATAGCGAAAGCGGGTAAGGATGGGTCTGTAATAACTCTGTCAACTGGTGCGCATTGGAAACAACATGACGGAACTGCAGCACGCCATCTTCGCGCTCGAGTGATCGTCCCGGTCCGCTTTCTTCAAAAGTCGATAAGCTCAATCCACCTGAAAAATCCGGGATGTGTTTAAATGTGACTACTGGTGTTTTTGCCGGGAGCGCTGCGAGATCTTGCTTCAGCCAGCTCATTTGCAACGAGTCGATACGTCCATAGTACCATGTGTCTTCGAAGTCGACGTCATCAAGACCAATAAAATGTATTCCGCCGTAGTTGAATGAGTAGTAGTTCGGTCCGATGTAGTGTGCAAACATCTTCCGTCCATACAATGGATTCTTTGGACTTACCAACGACAGGTGTCGTTCGATGCCGAATAGTTCGTGATTGCCCGGAACGCTCCACACGGGAACGGTAAACTGTTTAATGTTGTCGACATACAATTGATAGTATCTCTTGGCTTCCTCTTCGGGAACCCTGAGTGCATCGCGAACGAGGTCGCCACATACCAATACGAAGTCGGGCTTCAGGCTGTTTGTGAGCTCACGAAGCTTTACGGTACGACCCACACTTTGTTCACTGATGTGAGTGTCTGATGCGTGGATGAAACTGAACTCAGATGGCACGGCTGTTTTGGTGAGGGGAAAATTGATCGTAGTATTTGATTCGATACGTTTCCAAAAACCTTGCGGAGCTTTATGACCGTCGGGCAGGGTGATCACCAGGAATGCCTGGCCGGCTTGAGGTTTGATCTGATACTTACCGGTGTTATCGGTAACGACAACGGTTGCCTGATCAGAAACAGCTACGCCGGCAACACCAGCCTCGTTGCCATCGCGGTTGCCATTGTTGTTGCTGTCGACGAACACGAAACCCGTGATAGTTTGCGCCTTTGCAGTAATTGCACCGATCGCGAAGAGGAGTAGGAGGATTTTATGCATGGCCTCAAATTACCTAATTTGCCATCCAATGAAAAAGATCTCTTTCAACGATGTGCTCCCCCATATTGTGGCGGTCGCCGCGTTTCTCCTCGTAACCATACTGTTCTTCCGGCCCGTGTTCTTCGACAATATGGCGTTGAACCAGGCCGACATTCAGCAGTTCCTTTGGAGCAGCAAAGAACTTCGCGACTTCAGGGAGGTAACGGGAGAGGAAGGTCTTTGGGCCGACCGGATGTTCAGTGGTATGCCGGCTTATATGATCAACACCGATTGGAGCGACGGTATCGTGACTACTTTAAAGAGGATCTTTTCGTTTTACCTGCCACACCCGGTTAACAACATCTTCCTCGCATTTCTTAGTTATTACATCATGTTGCTTGCGTTCCGCGTGCGCCCGTACCTGGCCATAGCCGGTGCGATAGCATTCGGGTTATCGTCGTACATGCTTGTCGGGATTATGGCAGGGCATAATGCCCGGGTTGGTTCTATTGCATTCATGCCGCTGGTAATGGCGGGGGTACACCTGGTGTTTACTAATAAGAAACTTCTTGGGTTTGCTGTGACCGCGCTGGGCATGGCGTTTCACCTTCGTGAGAATCACTTGCAGATCACATACTACCTGATGTTCATCGTAGGCGTGTATGGGATCGTTCAGCTCGCACGTGCGGTAAAAGAGAAAAAGGTCCCGGAGTTTGCAAAGACTGTTGGATTGATCGTGGTGGCGGTGGTGATCGCTGTCGGAACGTTCTTCGGACAAATGTGGGCTGCAACGGAACTGTCGAAGTACTCACATCGCGGGGCGAGCGAGTTGACATCCAACTCGAAAGATGCAGGGACTTTTGGATTGCCGAAGAGCTATGCATTCGCCTACAGCAATGGAATTCTTGAGCCGATGACGTTGCTCATCCCCAACTTTTACGGTGGTGCGAGCAGTAATGTGTTTGTCACAGATGAAAACAGTAATACCTACAAGGCCCTCATGGGTTCTGGAGATCAACAGTTGGTGAACCAGCTTGCCCGTTACAGCTCGGCCTACTGGGGTCCGCAGCCTCTCGCAACGCCGTACTATGCAAGCGCCATCATCGTGTTCCTGTTCGTGTTGGGTATTGCCGTAGCTGATAAGAAATACGTGTGGTGGCTGGTGCCGGTGAGCATCCTGTCGATCATGATGAGCTGGGGCAGCAGCTTTGCCTCATTCAATTATTTCCTGTTCGACTATTTCCCGGGCTACAACAAGTTCAGGTCTGTAACATTCTCGCTGGTCATCATTTTCTTTTCGATGCCGTTGCTCGGAATGTTGGGGCTCGAGAAGTTGTTGCAAAATGGTATCGATAAAGAAACGAAGAAGAAACTTTGGATTGCATTCGGTGTTACGGGTGGCCTTTGTGCACTGTTGTTCCTCGTACCGGGCATTCTCAGTTTCACACGCGAGGTAGAAGAGCAAATGCCCGTCTGGTTTCAAAATGCATTGAAGGCCGACAGGAAGGCGTTGTTGCGTGCGGATGCGTTCCGTTCGTTTGCATTCATTGCCGCGATCTTCATTCTCCTGTTCTTTAATGTTCCCAAAAGAATTTCGGCAGTGGGTTTCTTCGCGTTCCTCGCGTTTATGGTTGCGATAGATCTCAGTACTGTTGACTCGAGGTTTTTCACTAAAGAAAACAACTACATGCCGAAAGCGCAGGTTGGCAATTTTGCTCCGCAGGAGGTTGATGCCCGCATACTGCGGGACACGACCTACTACCGAATGGTTGACCTGAACAATTTTTACCAGGCCTTCTCTTCCAACTTCCACAACTCCCTTGGCGGGTATAGTGGCGTGCGATTGAAGCGCTACCAGGAGCTGATCGATTCTGCTATTCTTATAGAGACCGAACAGATATTCGAGGATGCCCAGGCTGGCCCCTTGAATATGAGAAAGTACGGAGTACTGAATATGCTCAATACGAAGTATCTCATCTATGGCACAGAAGCCAACAACGTGCTATTGAATAATGCCGCTAACGGAAATGCGTGGTTCCCCTCCGAAATAACAACGGTGAATTCGGCTAACGAAGAATTGAAGAAGATCACCGAGATCGACACCCGCCGTGTAGCCGTTATCGATAAATCGAAAGTTAAGCTTACGAATAGTACGGTGAACACCGACAGTGCAGCCTACATCCGTTTCATTTCAAAAATTCCATACCGCCAGCGATACGAATCGCAGAGTACGTCGGGCGGACTGGGTGTATTTTCGGAGATCTACTACCCCGTGGGCTGGACGGCCACCATCGATGGTAACGAGACGCCTATTCTACGTGTCGACTATACTTTGAGAGGTCTTGAGATCCCGGCAGGAAAACACATCATCGAGTTCACGTTCCAACCGGCGGCATATGTTATCGGCAACAAAGTGACGCTGGCAATGTCGGTACTGTTGCTGGTTGTAGTGATTGGTGCGCTGTTCTTAGAGCTTCGGGAAAAAGCGTAACTTATACCTATGAAATTCATAGGTACATTATTCTGCGGCATAATGCTTATTGCATTTTCGTCGTGGGCTCAGCCTGACACAGCATCTTTTAAATCATTCGACGACACTAAGATCTATTACGAGGTCGTGGGCACCGGCTACCCGGTACTGCTCGTTCACGGGTTTATCACCAACAGCGAGTCGTGGAAGAGGTCGGCATTGTATACCGACCTGGGCGCCGCGGGTTATAAAGTGATCATTGCAGACCTTCGTGGCAACGGCAGATCGGGCAAACCTCACGATCCTGAAGCATACGAAAATGATGCGGAGGCGATGGACCTTATGGTACTGGCAGACAAGCTCGGCCTGACGAAGTACAGTGTGGTTGGCTATTCACGCGGAGCGATAATAGCATCACGGTTGCTGTTGCTCGACAAGCGAGTGAGCAACGTAGTGTTAGGAGGGATGGGCTCCGACTTCACTAACCCGGAGTGGCCCCGGAGGATCATGTTCTATAAAGCATTGAGTGGCGAGCCCGTACCCGAGCTCGAAGGACTTGTAAAACGTGTGAAGGATGATCCCACACTCGATCAACTCGCCCTTGCGTACATGCAGA
The DNA here is from genome assembly GCA_035656375.1 of Cyclobacteriaceae bacterium. Classification (GTDB taxonomy): domain Bacteria; phylum Bacteroidota; class Bacteroidia; order Cytophagales; family Cyclobacteriaceae; genus ELB16-189. The sequence continues at coordinate 20,813 of DASRSO010000192.1, forward strand.
AAGCACAACCGTCGACCAGTCGCGCGGAGTTCGGCAAAGTGAAGAAACCCGTGCTGGTGATCTGTGGCGATAAGGATGAAGACAACGGTTCTTCGAAGGAACTGGCGGCTCTAATTCCAAAGTCGACTTACAAGCGTGTACCGGGTGTGCATAACGACACGGCAAGGTCGAAAGACTTTTCGATGGAGGTTATCGCGTTCCTGAAAGGGAACAAGTGATATCTACATTCGCAGCATGTACGTCTGAACAACATTTCCCATTACCACTACAAGATGATCTCCGAACACACGTAACGAGGAGAGTTTCGCCTTCCTGAATTTGGGAATGTAGATCGTGTGCTTGTATTCTCCTGTGGTTAGATTATAGACGTCGATAGGATGAGTTTCTTCGAGTGTGTACTCTTCATCGTTGCTGGCGCGGAGGGCAGAATTCACGTAAAGCCAATCGCCGCTTATACAACTTAACCTGTTTACCGTGTATGGGGGCGACGACATAGTGATGTCGCTGGAACTTGCGATCGTTTCGACAGAGAGACGAACGCGACTGATCGTATCGATCGTATGGCCCCGGAATGCAACGTTGAGGCTTGTGTCGAGTCGAATGAACTCATTGCGATAAAAATAAACGTACGCTACCGTTCCCGTCTGATAATCATAGCTCAGTTGACCATCAACGCAAAAGATCCCGTCAATTTGTTTCTTAAGTACCTCGGGAGCAGGGCTGATGTCTTTTTCGACCGCCTTTGCCGCGAGCACCATCTTTTTGTCCCAGTTATCATATAAAGTTCCGATCGAAAGGTTGGGTGATATAGGCACCGAGTTCGCGAAGTATGTTGTTGTATCGGTGATCCTGTCGATCACATAGTCGCTTGTCGATCCCCACATTTTGATGGGCCTGTGGCCTTCCATAAAATAAACCTTGTCCTGGTTGACGTGTATTTTAACACTCTGCGCCACGCCGATTGATTCAGGGATCTTGAGCCGGATGTGTGTCGTGTCGCTTAATGAGTAATCAAGTCGTAGCAGGAGGGTTGGTACCATTGAATTAGCTAGATAAAACCCTTCGTCGTCGCCACCAGCAAGGTAGAATGAGTTGTAGCCAAGGTCCATAGCGCCATGGGGCAAGGCAGGGTGCGGCGGTTTTTCCCTCACAAACCCGGTGGGGTCATTTTTCTCGTACGTTGAAACAAAGAACAGGAGTGCGATAAATGCACCACTTGTAAGCATGATCGATCCCAGTAAGATCACAGAACGCCGGGTTGAAGTCATATTCATTTTGGTTGCTTAAAATAAAAGAAGGAGAATCGGTGGGCTTCACCAATTCTCCAACATGCCGGTTGGTTATGGCATCCTGTACTCATTGACGCATACGTACCTCGGATTTTGGACCATCGATTGAAAGAATCGACTTCCACCGACAACGCAAAAGGGCACATCGATCGTGTTACAAATTGCCGGCTTGGTCGTTAGCTGGCACGATGTAGATGAAACCCAAACGTAGGCGCTTGAGAAGAAATTCTTCTTCGCATGACTTGTCGCCACTGCCCCGAGCATAGCGATTGCCACAGCCGCAGCAGTCACTATCATCTTAAAATTTTTCATGATGTTAGAGTTTTGTTGAATTGTTGATTTTATAGCATCGCGAATGCATGTATAAAACTCAACAACAAAAGGATGTCAGTGGGGAAATTGTTTATGTCTATTTCGTGGAGTTGATCGAAAATGACATAAAGAAAATCTGCATTGACATGATTTTGATGCGTAGAATCACTTTCTAAAACGAGATCATATGAGCACCAGGAGAGCCGTTGCAATAGATATTATCTGTGCTTTATTCATTTTATTATTTCTGTACGCGTCTGTCACAAAACTTCTCGACTACCAGGAGTTTCGTGTGCAGCTTGGCAAGTCGCCAATTATTACATCATTCGCACCGTTGGTTGCCTGGTTCATACCAGTACTGGAGATACTTGTTTCCATTATGCTCATATTCCAACGGACCCGTCTCGCAGGGCTTTATCTTTCGTTTGGCCTGATGACGATGTTCACCTTTTATATCATCGCCATCACGCAATTCAGTGATTACATCCCGTGCTCGTGTGGAGGCGTGCTTCAGAACATGGGTTGGACCGAACACCTTGTCTTTAATATTGCGTTCAGTGCCTTTGCGGCAGCGGGAGTACTGTTGATCAATAAAGACACTGATGCTCCTCCGTTGGTTGTGGAAGCTTCCCTCTGACTTCGGTTGGCCACTTTCCGTATTTTTTGAGAAATGCTTTCGAGAAGGCCGACTGTCCCGAATAACCGACCCGTCTCGCGATCTCCAGCAATCTGAAACCTTGTTGCAGCAAGAGCATTCCTTTCTCCATCCGGCAAGTGATAATGAATGTTACAGGCCTCATGTTTGCTTTTTTCTTGATGAGCATTCGCAGATACATCGGCGACATTTGGAGCTTATCTTCAATGCTCACTACCGTTACGGTCGCGAGATTGTTGTTAATATGATCCCTTACCTTGTCGAACTGGATGTCTTCTTCATCGTTTATCTTATCGGCCTGCCCTAAAGATTTTTCAACAAGACCATGGAGCAATGTGCGCATGTGCATTTTCTGACATGCAACACCCCGGTTTATTTCCATTATTATCTCCCCGATCAACGACTTTGCCTCGTTTACAATATAAAAGCCATGCTTGTTAAGCGATACCGGCGTTCCTGTTCTTACCTGTTCAACAAACTCCGAAAGCAAAGGCAAGTCGAGATTCTCGAGGTAGGAAGGCATTATGTTAAGGCCGAAGAAAACATACCGCCCGGTACCTAATTTGAAATTGACGTCCGATCCGGGACTATAGATTAAATTAAATCGCCCGCTTGTCAACGCCTCGTTTATCGCATCACCAAGTATGAATACGAGGCTAAGTTCGCCGGGTATAGTGAACTCAGCTTCGGATCTTTCATCAATTGAGTAGCTGACAGTCCATGCTTTGAAATCGTTGTCAATATACTCTTTCACATCGTGTAAGTTTCATGCAAGATTTTGTCGGGGCCTACATTACCATTTAATGAGGTAATATGACTAATCTAACGATGCACGTGATGGCTTGCAATATCGAGAAACCCCGATACGAATGATATACACAGTAGTATAACCCGGGTTTTCGGTACGAGGAATGATTGAACGTTGAAATAACTTAAAACACGATACTCACAAACGCATAACCATCGGTTATTTCCTGGCCGTGAAGTCTTGCGGGCAACCATCGCGGCCCTGCAAGAATTATTTGTCGTGCCTGTTTGTCGAGCTCTTTCGATGCGCTTTGTTCTACTTTGAAATCTGTAAGCTGACCGGATACCGTTACCCTGAACGAAAGTTTCACGGTGCCGTGTGTCGGCGAGTTTTGTGTTTGTGAAGCGATATAGTCGTTCAGTTTTTTAAAGCCCCCGTCGGGAAGCGCGAACAAAGTGCTTTCGTCGTAGACGAATGTTTTTCCGGCTTTACTTCGCGAGCGCCCGTTGACGAGGCGTCCGCGATTGTAGTTCTCTTCGAAATACATCGTTCCATCGCGGTGGCGTCCGTACCAGTAACCATGCTGGTAGCCGTCGACATACTCACCTTCGATAGCCACAACTCCATTTGGATACTTGTGGATCTCTTTACCATTGCCATCTTTCACCATTTGCACCCCGGTGGAGTCCCAATAACTTTTTAAGAAGTACCGGTCGCGGTAAAATATCTCGCTTTCAATTTTTCCATTAGGATGGAATGTCTCCCATTTTCCTACGCGTTGATCTTCATTGTACACCCCGGCCGATTCGTACGTTCTGTTCTCGCGGTAATAAATAAAGATGCCGTCCTTGAGGTCGTCCTTATACGATCCTTTCATCTGAACGTCGCCGTTTCGATAAAAATCCTGTAAGGGCCCCTGCCACAGTCCGGCTGAGTCGCGCTGGCCGATGCGGTAGTACGCGGCAGGCGGGTAAGCGATCTCAACCCAGTTGCTATCATAGTAGATACGAACCATTTCAAGCTGACCCTGATCGGGTTTGTTTTGGCTCGTATCGCGCGGGGTGTACTTCATGTTGAGTACGTACTTGAGCGAATTGTATTTCCGGGTCGAGTCCGATACGATGTCGATACTGTCGACAAAGATGTACGACTCGCGATCGACCATCGAGATCCTATAGTCTCCCTCGGTCTTGTAAAACTTAAGAAGCTTTCGGAGTTTGAAGGTGTCGCTTTGTAACTCCTCCGGAATATATTTCTGATCATTAAGGATCATCAGTGCTGTATCCCATTGGGAATTCACGCGACGATAATCCTTTAAAAATTGTTCGTTACTTTTATTTCCGGAGTTACGAAGTACATAGTTGGTCGAATCCTGGACTTCGAGAACCTTCTGGAAGAGGTTGAAGTAATGAGCCTGGTAGCGCGGCATCATTAAAAAGACAATTATAAGCACAGGCAGCGCTATAGCTTCAGCGGTCAGCGATCCCATCGGTCTCCGAAGCACGACGGTCACAATGCCGATCAGTATGCCACACAGAACTCCACCGATGTGGGCGGCATTGTCGGCATTGAGTTGCTGGGCGAGTAAAATATTTATCCCAAGAAACACAACGAAGTTCACGATAAGCGGGCCTATCGACATTCCGCTTCGTTGATGTAAAGTAATGTTAACGATCAGTCCGAACCCGAACAGTCCGAAGATCGCGCCCGAAGCGCCGACCCCGATCACGAACAGGTTGAAGTACATGCTGCAGAGGGCCGCCGCCAGCCCGGTGACAAGATAAACCACCAGGAACTTCTTCGTGCCAACGTTCGCCTCGACATCCTGCCCAACCACTAAAAGTCCGTACATGTTGAACAGCAGGTGAAAAAGGTGGCCGTGCAGGAACATGTGAGAGAATAGCCTGTACCAGTCGCCATTGAAAACATAAGGCGGGTAAAGTGCCCCGCTGTCGAGCAACCCGAGATTCCACTCCGCATCGCTGAGCCCTCCATAGTTGCTGTACACCCAAGCGTACACGATGCAATTCACCGCGATCAACGCCAGGGTCGCCGGCATTTTTTTCAATAGCTGCATTCGACAAAGCTAGGTCGCGAAACATTGATTATTATTGCCACATCGAAATTATTTCTGGTGAAAAATACGGATAACATAAAGGCTATTTTCGCGCAAAAGTTCAAAGGCACTCCGACTGTCTTCGTAGCCCCGGGCCGCATCAATCTCATTGGCGAACATACCGATTACAACGAGGGATTTGTGATGCCGGCAGCAATCGATCATCACATCACGTTTGCCATCGCGTTGAACAACACCGAGACGTTTAATTTTTTCGCGATAGACTACAACGAAGGTGCTTCGTTCGATCTCCCGGGTTTAAAACCTGGCGATGGCTGGGTGAATTATCTCATGGGCGTGGTCGATGGCATTCGTAAGAAAGGTCTGCCTGTGAAAGGAGTTGATTGTGTGTTCGGCAGCACGATCCCCGTAGGTGCGGGGTTGTCGTCATCTGCAGCATTGGGTAGCGGGCTCGGATTCGCGATCAATGAACTGCAGAAGTTCTCGCTTTCCCGCCTCGACCTCGCGAAGAACGCTCAGTATTCGGAGCATAAGTTTGCAGGCGTTCGTTGTGGTATCATGGATATGTATGCGTCGCTGTTTGGTCAAAAGAATTCAGCGCTGTTACTCGACTGCAAGAATCTTACCCACGAAGTGCTCCCGGTGTCGCTGGGTGAGTACTGTATCATGCTCATCGATACAAAAGTGAAGCACTCGTTGGCATCAACTGCGTACAATGACCGCCGTGCTTCATGCGAGGAAGGTGTGCGGATCATTCAAAAGACTTCACCCCACGTGCAATCTCTTCGCGATGTTACGCGCCTTATGCTCGATGAGCACCAGGACCAGATGGGGGAGGAGGTTTATATTAAGTGCGGCTTCGTGGTCGACGAAATTGCCCGCACCAGGAAGGCCGCAGGGTATTTGAAAAGTGGACAAATAGAGTTGTTTGGAGCGCTGCTATACGAAACACATACTGGACTTAGCCGTCATTATGATGTTAGCTGCGAGGAGCTCGACTTCCTTGTAGATCTTGCGGCGGAGCAACGTGATTCATTTCTTGGTGCACGTATGATGGGTGGTGGCTTCGGTGGATGTACTATAAATCTCGTACGTAAATCCCGGGTAGATTTCGTCAGGGGCTACGTTCACGATAAATATTTTACTACTTTTAAAAAAGAACCGGACTTCTATTTGGTGACCCTGGCGGAAGGCGTTCACCGTGAAGGACCTCTCGAAACCTAAAACACCCAGGTGCTATGCAGAGCCTCGTGCTTAAAGATTACATCGTATTCTTTATCTATTTTATTGTAGTTTCCGGATATGGTTATTGGATCTATCTCCGCAAGAAAAAAGCAGAGTCCGACTCCAAAGATTTTTTTCTCGCCGAAGGATCGCTCACATGGTGGGCCATCGGCGCTTCACTCATAGCATCTAACATTTCAGCCGAACAGTTCATCGGCACATCTGGCTCCGCATTTGCCATGGGCCTCGCGATATCGTCGTACGAATGGATGGCTGCCGCAACATTACTCGTTGTCGCGATCTTCTTCCTCCCGATATACCTGCGCAACAAGATATACACCATGCCGCAGTTCCTTGCCCAACGGTACAGCCCAACGGTTGCTACCATCATGGCCGTGTTCTGGTTGCTTGTTTACATCTTCGTAAATCTTTCTTCGATACTTTATCTCGGCGCGCTCGCCGTCGATACCATAAGCGGACTCGGATCAACCACATGTATCATCGGTCTTTCCGTCTTCGCGGTGTTCATTACTCTCGGCGGTATGAAAGTGATCGGCTACACCGATGTTATCCAGGTACTCGTGCTCGTAGCCGGCGGATTGGTAACAACCTACCTGGCCATCAACCGCATCAACCTCGAACTCAACCTTGGCGGTTTCGGCAACGCGTTCGACTTCATGCGCACCGACGCTGCTGATCATTTTCACATGATCCTCAACAAAGGACAAATGATGATGCCGGACGGGCAGGGTGGACAGGTGGATGCATACCAGGCACTTCCCGGCCTCGCCGTTCTTATTGGCGCCATGTGGATCGCGAACCTTAACTATTGGGGTTGCAATCAATACATCACCCAGCGTGCACTCGGAGCCGACCTTAAAACAGCCCGTGCCGGATTGCTCTTCGCAGCGTTCTTAAAATTGCTGATGCCTATCATTGTTGTGTTGCCCGGTATTGCCGCATGGGTGTTGTATAAAAACGGTATCGACAGCCAGGAGATGATGGGAACCATCACGCAAGACGACGGTACCCTGAAGGAAGTTCTTCGCTCCGACAGAGCCTATCCTGCACTACTGAAATTACTGCCCGAAGGTTTGAAAGGTCTTTCGTTCGCTGCCCTTACTGCGGCCATCGTTGCATCCCTTGCGGGGAAAGCCAACAGTATCTCGACGATCTTCGTGCTCGATCTTTACAAAAAGTATTTCAAGAAAGACGCTTCCGAAGCACACCTGGTCAACGTGGGCAAGGTTGCTATCGTAGTTGCAATGATCATCGCCATCCTCATCGCCCCGGCACTCAGTCGCTTCGACCAGGCATTCCAGTTCATCCAGGATTTCACTGGACTGATCTCTCCCGGCGTTGTAGCGATCTTCCTGCTCGGAATGTTCTGGAAGAAAGCCAATGGTACCGCTGCTCTCGTTGCTGCACTGCTCACGTTGCCATTGGGATTGGCTTTCAACGAATGGCTGCCCGGCATTCCTTTCCTCCATCGCATGGGATGGGTGTTCGCAATACTCGTTACCATTATGGTTGTCATTAGTCTCATCAAACCTCAGAAACCGAGCGACGGCGAAGTAGAAGTGGATGCAGGTATGTTCAAGATATCGGGGGCATTTGCTGTCGGCACGATCCTGGTGTCGGGAATAATAGCTGCGCTGTACATAGTCTTCTGGTAACCGCGCTGAATACTGGTCATTGGTATCGGGCGTTGGATATTAATTAACTTTACCGAATGAACCGGATCGATCGCCTCACTGCCATCCTCATTCACCTTCAGACCAAACGTGTCGTTAAGGCCGAAGAGATCGCCGATCGTTTCGGGATGAGCCTTCGTACCGTTTACCGCGACGTAAAAGCACTCATGGAAGCCGGCGTACCTATCGGCTCCGAAGCGGGCAAAGGCTATTTTATCGTCGACGGTTATCATCTTCCCCCCGTCATGTTCACGCAGGACGAAGCCAGCTCCATGCTGCTAGCCGGCAAGCTTGTAGATAAAATGGCCGATAAGTCCGTTCGCGGCGCTTACGAATCGGCAATGCACAAGATCAAATCCGTCCTGAACGAATCCGAAAAAGATCACCTCCAGAATCTGGAATCTCATATCGAAGTCTTCCTGCGTTCACGTTACGAAGTGAAGCAACGCGAGGAGTTTCCCGATCACTTCATGACCGACATACAACGCGCAGTTGCGAAAAAAGAAGTGCTTCGCATCGATTATTCCAACAACGAGGAAGAACTGAGCACCCGTGAAGTAGAACCCATTGGAATTTTTTACTACAGCATGGCGTGGCACCTCATCGGTTGGTGCAGGCTTCGTAATGGCTACCGCGACTTCCGGGCCGACAGGATAAAGGCTCTCGTCAATACGGGTCAGACCTACGAAGGAAGAAACCTGATCTCCCTGAAAGAGTATTTCCAGTCCATGTTCCAGTCGAATGCCAGCCTCACGAAGGCCGTCGTGGTGTTCGAGAAAGCTGTGTTGCGCGGGCGGCCATTGTATGGCAGTATTTCACAAACCGACCTGGGAGATAAGATTCGCGCTGAGTTTATGATCGATAGCATGAATTATTTGGGACGGTGGCTTTTGATGTATGGCACATCGGTGGAAGTTGAAGAGCCGGAAGAATTGCGAAAGTTGATCTGCGACATGGTAGAAGAACTTCACGAGCATTACTCCGTCGCCGCTAAGTAATTTCAAAAAAAACCGTCCGCGGCCGCCAAATCATACCTCTCCTGACATAGGGTTGTCACTCACTTGCAAAAAATCGCTTAAAAAAGTCTGAATTTCTTATTTCTGTTGCCATACAGCTGTCATAGTGCGATTGTTCATTCGTACTATGAAAACGCTGACAAAAACCACCGAGGAACCACTGCTGAAGGAGGTTAAGCCTATTAACTTTCTTTACTTCCGTACGGAAACGTATGTTCATGAATTGTTGAATTTCATTCCCGTTGCGCGAGACCTTTATCGCGAGGCCGTGAACCATAACCTGCATGTGACAGGTCCAATCCACTGGCATTATTTTGGTTTTAATGGTGATGCGTCGAGTCCATTCACACTCGAGATCTCACTACCGGTGTCGGATGTGATTGCCGGGTACGATGGCGCGTTCCACTTCAAGCGCACCGAAAACTTCCGGTGTGTGTCCCTGGCACACGAAGGCGGATGGGATAGCATTCAGGAAAGCTATGGAATGCTTATGAAGTTTATCTCGGAAAATGTACTCCAGCCAACCGGCGTGAATCGTGAGATATACATCAATACCGACTTCAAAGACCCGGAGGCAAACGTTACAGAGATTCAAATCGGAATATCATGAAACAGAAAACCTGTTATCTATTCGTCTTCGATGGTTTCGCCGATTACGAAACCTCCCTGGCTGCAGTCGGTATTCGCAGGAGCGGCGAGTATCAATTGAAGACTATCGCGATCAAAAAAGAAATGGTACGATCGATGAGCGGCATGGCCATCATGCCCGACGTTGACTTCATGCCCGATACGGATCTTGCCGATATCGACAATGACAATACCGGCATGTTGATCTTACCGGGAGGTACGGCGTGGGAGGCGGGAAAGAATGAAGCAATCACTCCATTGGTAGCACATTGTTTGCTGCACGGTATTCCTGTCGCCGGTATTTGTGGTGCTACGGTGTTTCTTGCGGAGCTTGGACTTCTCAATCGCACCGTGCATACGAGTAACGCGATGGAGTATCTCACAGCTTGCTCGCGTGTGTATCGCGGCCAGGCACTCTATCGCGCGACGCCATCCGTGAAGACCGAGTTTTTGATCACGGCAAGCGGAACGGCTGCCACCGAATTTGCACACGATATCTTCGAGTCGTTGGGGATCATCGAAAGCGCGGGAGTTAACCAGTGGTTCCAGTACTTTCAAAGGGAGGTCGCATGAGGAGAATTGTACTAGGACTTGCGGTTAGTCTCGATGGATTTATCGAGGGACCGAATGGAGAATACGACTGGTGTTTTAATGACCAGGACTACGGTCTCACACCGTTCTTCAAAAGCATCGATTCAATTTTCATGGGGAGGAGATCGTACGATGTAGCGAAATCGAATGGCGGCATGGAAATGTATAAGGGCGTTCAAACCTATGTGTTCTCAAGATCCCTCGCTGCAACAGAAGATGTGAAAGTTGTTCGAAGCATAGACGACGCAATGACGATCATCAAGTCTCCCGGTAAGGACATCTGGTTGTTCGGTGGTGCTGAACTCACAACCGAATTCATCAACAGGGGAATGGTTGACGAACTATGGCTTTCGATTCACCCGATCTTGCTTGGCAGCGGCAAACCATTATTTCAGAACATCGACGGAAGGAAGCATTTGAAGCTAACAGAATCAAAAACATACGACACAGGATTAGTATCACTTAAATACTCTCAAAACAAATAATTATGTATACAGCAAAGCAATCAATAACAATAGCAGCATCCCGCGACAAAGTTTGGGATGCATTAACAAAGCCCGAACTTGTAAAACAATACTTCTTCGGAACCAACGTGGAGTCTACCTGGAAGAAAGGTGCCCCTATACGTTTCACTGGCGAGTGGGAGGGAAAGGCCTACGAAGACAAGGGTAATATTCTTGAGATCACTCCCGGCAAGCTTCTGAAGTATAACTACTGGAGCTCGTTCTCGAACAAAGCCGATGTTCCCGAAAATTATGCGAACGTCACCTACCGTCTTGTTGAAATGGGTGGCAACACGGAATTCATCGTTGAGCAGGACGGTCTTGATACAGAAGAGGCGGCTCGTCACACCGAGAGCAACTGGGCTTCGATCATGCAGAGCCTTCGTCAGCTTCTTGAAAAAGGTAAAAAAGGAGCCGAAGTAGTTTAACGGAACATTCGCATACTCATACCCAGGCGGAAGTCCACCATCTGCAGGAAGCTGTTGTACAAATAGCCAACGTGGTGTGGATGTACCACCTGGGTTTGTGTGTTTATGAAGTCGGCAGTTACTTCTTTAACGCGACCTGCATGCATGTTGCTGTTGGAATTATTCGGAGGATTCTCGTTCATGTACTCAACGCGGCCACCTTGCAGGATACTCGAGCTAAGATCAATGTAGAAGTTTCCTTTTTTTACATTCTTGAACAGCCACGCAAGATCCATACGAACTCCACCACCTGCCGAGTAGGCAAACGTACCGTCTTTGCTGAGGATGTCGCTTTCGAGCGGCTCGCATGAGTCACCGTCGTCCGGATCGAATATCGAGAGCGTCGTATTGAAAAAAGTGTAACCGGCCTTCACCGTAGCATACGGACGAACCGGGCCATCGAGTATGAAGTACAGGCGGGTAACACCCATCACCGACGTGAAATTGTTGTTTACCGTCATCTCCATGGCGGCGGTAGTTCCGTCGGGGAACGAATAGTCGGTGGTGGTGCGTGTATGTCCGTACCCCGTTATATTGAACTCCAGCCCCGCGGCTATTCGCTTCGAAGGGGCCTCCAGTAGTATGCTGGCCGTTCCGCCAAACCCGTTGCGGATGTTTTGTTTCATGCCACCGGTGGGCGACATGTAGTTAAAGTCGACACCGAAAGTCGGCAGCCAGGTGTCGGTTTGGGCATTTGCAGCGCCAACCACGATCAGGGCGAAGCACAGGGCGGTCAGGGTTTTCATACTTGGTTTATTTGGGATATACTAATTTACCAAAATGGCTACCTCAGCATAATTTTGGCTAAACTGCCAACATAGTATATTCGTGAACTTAAATTAACCAACATGAAAAGGACAGCCAACGCCGTTTGGAACGGCACAGGAAAAGATGGAAAAGGTGTGCTCTCGACAGCAAGTACCGTTTTAAATAAGACACAATACTCATTTAACAGTCGCTTCGCAGACGGCGTGGGTACGAATCCCGAAGAGCTTGTTGCTGCCGCACATGCCGGCTGTTTTGCGATGAAGCTCAGCTTCGTGTTGCAAGAAGGTGGCTTCAATCCCACAGAGCTCAACGTAACATGTGCGATCAATTTCGAGAATGGGGCAATCACAGAATCGCACCTCGATCTTAAAGGAACAGTTCCCGGGATTACCAAAGAGAAATTCGAAGCAGCAGCAGCCGACGCGAAAGCAAACTGCCCTATATCGAAACTTCTCAACACAAACATCAAGCTGACGACTACGCTCGCTTAAAGAATGGATCCAAACGAAGCATTGATCAGGAAGTTCTACACTGCTTTTCAGCAGAAGGACTTCCTGACTATGCAATCATGTTACCACCCCAATGCCCAATTCAGCGATGAGGTTTTTCCTATACTTACTTCCAGCGGAGTGAAAGCGATGTGGGAGATGCTGCTCACAGCATCGAAAGATCTTAAAATCGAGACGAAGGAAGTGAAAGTTACTGGTGTCAACACGATATACGCACAGTGGGACGCCTGGTATACTTTTTCCCGAACTGGCAGGCCGGTTCACAATAAAGTTGAATCGTGGTTCATCATTAAAGATGGATTGATCCACAACCAGGTCGATGGATTTAATTTCTGGCGATGGTCGAGGCAAGCTCTTGGCTTGTCGGGGTGGTTGCTGGGATGGACACCGATTGTCAGAAACAAAGTACAGGCAACCGCGAAGAGAAGTCTCGATAAGTTTCAGGCTTCGGCTTCGAACCAGATCTCTATTTCATAGCCATCCGGATCGTAGAAAAAGACGTACGGACTTCCTGGCACAAATTCGCCCTGCTCTTTGATCTTTGCGCCGGCACTTTTCACCCGGGCCAACATTTCGTCAATGTCATCCGGTCTTTTTAAACGAAAGCCAAAATGAACGATCCCACCCGATTGACCAACTAACCTGCTCCGGCTCTCCTCGAATACAAGAATATCATGCGAGCCTGGCGTCTGAACCTGCACCCATCCCGGGCTCTGGTACATCACCGTGACGTCGAATATTTTTTGGTAAAACTCGAGTGTTCGTGCAACGTTTTTCACCTTGATGGCAAAGTGCGTGAGGCCGTAAGTTTTCGATGTGCCCATAGACGAACTATCTTTGCGCGATGACGCCGGATGAGAAAGTTACGGAAGTAGAGGCAGTGTTTCAAAAGCTCGATGAGGAGATCGCACAGTTCCAGTCGGTCAGCGGGATGCATTGCAAATTCGGCTGCGGCAAATGTTGTTTCAAACCCGACATCGAAGCTACGCCTCTCGAGTTCTTACCGTTCGCACTCCATCTTTATCGCGAAGGACTGGCCGACGCATGGTATGATAAACTGACTTCCTCCGACGAACCGATCTGTCATATCTTAAACCCTACGCAGGCCGGCGTCGGGCTATGCACAGAGTATAAACATCGGGGATTGATCTGCAGGTTGTTTGGATATTCGGCCCGCACAAACAAGTACAACCAAAAGGAATTGGTTACGTGCAACATTATCAAAACAGAACAACCTTCGCAGCATCAGAACGGTGTCGACGCCGTTGGGCAAGCTCCTGTGATGAGTCAATATTACATGCGACTACATGCAATCGACCAGGAGCTGACCACTGAATTCTATCCAATAAATGTTGCGATTAAGAAAGCACTCGAGAATGTGATGCACTACTACGCCTATCGGTGAGTAACGCTGTGTGAGAACAACTCGGCCAACCTGTGTGCGGTGGTTTTCATGAGAGAAGTTTTCCGGGGAATGCGGCCATCTCTTTTTTCGGCTGCCGCGCGGTCCTTGTATACCAGCGTAGTCAGCGTGACGACTATCGCCACCACGATGCCAATTACAAGTAGAATACCTCGGTTCGACAGTCTCATAGATTTTTCGGCTCTTCAAACTTACCAAACCCGGTGCCAGCGAGTAAATAGGCCATTTTGGGGTAATTTTATCGTTAACAACTCGTTAATTGTCCAAAACTGTACAACACTGTTGCCATCTTCGTACAAAAGAAGTTGCGGTTACTTTAGCGGGCTGTTAAAAATTAACCCTCTAACTGACCTCTTTTCTTGCTAGATTTGTTGTGATACGGTAGCCAGAATTACATGAAACTGAAAAAATATTTATCGATTGGGTTTGTGATGGCGTTTTCGGCTGCCATGGCCCAGGAGCAAGTAGCAAATGCACAGGCTGATAAGTCGGGCGTAACATGGTTGACCTGGGAACAGGCGGTGGAAAAGAATAAGACTGAGAAGCGTAAGATCTTCGTCGATGTATTTACCGACTGGTGTGGATGGTGTAAAGTGATGGACAAGAACACGTTCCCCGATCCATCAGTAGCCAAGCTTTTAAATGAAGAGTTCTATGCGGTGAAGTTCAATGCTGAACAGACTGCCGATGTTGTTTTCAATAACGTGACGTTCAAGTTTATCGAAACTGGTGGCGGACGCGGTGTCCATCAATTGGCTGCGGCCCTGCTGAATAACCAGATGAGCTATCCCAACTTTGTGTTTTTGGATGAAGACTTCAAGATCATTCCAGTGTTCCCCGGGTACCAGTCGTTGCCTGGATACAGGAAGCCGGAGGAGTTTCACATATTCCTCTCGTACGTGGGAAATGATATCTATAAGAAGATGAGGATCGACGACTTCCAGAAAACGGAATACAAGTCGCCTTACGTAGCAGCAGGTAACTAATTACTTCTCGACTTACTTTTTCTCGAAGGGCTCGTTTTGCTCGTTCTCCTTCATTGTCTTTTTGCTGTCGATAAAGCTCAGGGCTGATACGAAGCCTACTACCACTGTGATGATGAGGATGAAAGCGTTTGCTCCGCTGCCTATTACCTGGTCGAAAAACATAGTTCTTGCGTTTAGTGGGCTAAAATTAGCTCTAAATTTCAAATTCCCAACTCTTCCTTATTCCGCTTCAGCACGTCGATTATGAAGCCGATGTGCTGGTCGAGCGGCACCCCGATCAATTCGGCGCCCTTGTACACTTCGTCGCGCTCCACTTTTGCGGCGAAAGCCTTGTCTTTCAGTTTCTTAATAACAGATTTGGTCTCGAGGGTCGCAATGCCTTCCGGGCGCACCTGGGCACAGGCTACTATAAATCCGGTGAGCTCATCGCTGGCGAGCAGGTATTTGTCGAGGGGTGAGTTATATGGAACATTCCATTTAGTGTAGTGCGCGGAGATGGCGTGAGCCAGGTCGTTCTCATTCATGCCCCGAAGCTGTTCGACGATAACGTTTGGATGCTGCTCGGGATATGCTTCGTAGTCGGCATCGTGGAGGAGGCCGGCGTTGGCCCATTTGTCTTTGTCTTCACCGAGCTTTTCGGCGTATGCTTCCATCACCAGCTCGATCGTTCGCATGTGGCGAAGCAGGCTGGCGCTTTTTGTCATCGAAGCCAATATGGCTCTCGCTTCTTCACGTGTCATCGGGGGATAGTTCTGCGCTTGCTAAAGAATAAGTTGAAACCGCCTACGATCAGTACGATGCTCATGATCACTACCGTGATGATCATGCGGGTGTTCTTGAGTTGGAGGCCAGTGATCTCCGCTTCACGGCGTTGATCTTCTACTTCTTTCTCTTTTTCCTGGAGATCGAGAGCCATTTCCATCTGGGCGATCTTGCGACTGCTTTCCTCGCCGTATACTTTCTCTTTTATTTTATCGAACGCAACCATCGTTTCGTATGCTTCTTTCATGCGGCCCTGGCGCGCATAGTTGTCGGCCATGCTTCGAAGTATTTGAGGTTCGAAGAATGCTGCCTGCATTTCGGTGCACAGATCGAATGCGCGCTCGAGAAGGTCGGTAGCTTTCTTCGGCTGGTTCGCACGAACGTATACTTCGCCAAGGTTGGCGGTAATGTTGAGTATGTTCAGCTTGTTGTTCTCTTTTTCCGCGAGGCCCAATGCGCGCTCGTAATATTCAACAGCACGCTGATAATTTCCCTGGCGGAAATAAAGGTTACCGATGTTGCTCAGTGGATCTGCTGATGGTTTTCCGAGCTTCTCGCTTAGTTGCCATGCATCGGTATAATATTTCAATGCCTGTTCGAATAGTTGCAGATCGCTATGCAGGTTACCGAGATTATTCATAGCCCCGATCATGCGATTGTTGTCGTTCATCTCGCCAAGTAAAGCTTCCGATTCTTCGAAGTACTTAAGAGCTTGCTTGTAGTCTTTCTTCAAAGAATAAATATTCGCAATGTTATTCTTTGTTGTTGCTATGCCCTCCTTGTTTTCGAGTTCGGTATAGGTTTTGAGAGCAATGAGATAATATTCGAGTCCTTTGTCGAGAGCACCCTGGTTCTTGTAAGCGATGCCGAGGTTGTTGTATGATGCGGCTTGCCCTTTGCGGTCGCCGATGTTGGTAGCGAGGTCCAGTGCTTCGCGGGTGTACCCGATAGCGGTCACCGGGTCGGAGGTCATGTGGGCGCGAAACAGTTCGTTGAGGGTCTTTACTTTTTGATCGCCCTGGGCTGTTTTGAGCACATTTTCGAGGCTGTCGATCGGCCCGGCAAGAACGGAGGTGGAGATAAGCAGAGAAGCAAGGATGGGGTATATTCTCATTGCCCGGATTTTTAGAGGATTTAAAAATAAGAATAAAAATGCTTAATTGGACGGCGAACTTTGAATCATGAAAGCACGAATCATACTAATCCTTGTCCTCATCTCTAATTTCAGCCTGGCGCAAACCGCACAGGATAATCGTGAGATCATGGAGACCATCAACGGTGTTTTTAAGGGAATGAATCTCGGCGACAGCGCCATGGTGCACGCCTCCTTCATACAGTCGCCCACACTCGTCAGCGTGTTTAAAGACAAAGACGGTGTACCGCAGATGCGCACCGGCGGATTTCAGAAATGGCTCGACGCTGTTGGCACTCCTCACGAAGAAAAATGGAGCGAGCCTATCTGGGAGGTGAAGATCCAGATGGATGGTAACATGGCCCAGGCCTGGATGAAGTATGCTTTCTATCTCGGAAAAACTTTCCATCATTGCGGCGCAGACGCATTCCAGTTGTTTAAAGGGCCGGATGGCAAATGGAGGATATTTCACCTTGCCGACACCAGGGCAACAGAAGGATGTAACGTTCCACCTGCGATCGCAAACCAGTTCAAATGAAAAAGCTCTTAATTGTATTTCTTGTTGTTGTATGCGCATCAGCTTCGGCACAAACAACCTTCATACTTGTTCGCCATGCGGAGAAAGAAAACACACCTGGCGACAAAGATCCGATGTTAACTAAAGAGGGACAGGCAAGGGCGCAATCTTTGGTTCACCTGCTCGACAAGCAAAAGATCGATGCGATCTATTCAACAAATTTCAATCGTACAAAGAATACAGTACAGCCTCTCGCCGATACGAAAGGTGTTACGATACAGACATATCAATCGTTGAACCTCGAAGAATTGCTTGCAAAGCACAATGGCAAGACGGTTGTTATTTGCGGGCATTCAAATACAATTCCCCAGTTCGCGAATGCATTACTTGGAGGAAAAAGCTTTGAGAATTTTGATGATTCGGATTACGGAAATCTCATCATCATTACAGTCGCCCACGGGGAAAAGGCTTTAACGCACCTGCGTTACTAAAAGGTGATCGGATGTACTATCACATCCACTCTTCTGTTCATGATCCTGCCGCGCCACGAGTCATTTTGATACACGGGATTTTCAAGGCCCCAGTCTTTTATCGATATCTTCTGCTCGGGGATATTCTGATCGAGCAATAGTTTAAAGACAGCACCACTACGCATCTGCGACAGCCACTCGTTGTATTCGCGGCCACCAATAGGATCGGTATGACTGATAAGCTGGATCTGGTATTTGTCGAGAAGATTTGGAATCGAGTCGATCCAGTGAGTGAGCTCAACAGCCTGGATGTCGTCGATATACCAGCTGCCACCATCGAAGTAGATGCTCTTACGAATCTCTTCCGCTTGCCCGAACGTGAGTGCAGGGGAGAGAATTGTGGCGATAATGAGCAACCGACGGAACATCTCACTAAAGTTACGAACGTCAGGGCCGAGGAAGTGCGGCTTTTCCGGGGTATTTATTGTTAAATCCCGAAGAAAACGGCTGCTCTCTCTTACCGGTCGCTTCCGGACACCTTTTTTCATCAGCGGACGTAAAAACGTGCAACTAATCCCAAATTCGCACGTCTAATCCCTAAATTGCCTGTGGCATTATTATTGGCTAAACGCACCCGATTTATATGATTAAACTCAGAAACATCGATAAGTATATCGATTCCCGCTTTCAGCGGACATTCATTCTCAAAGGCATTGAGATCGACGTTCAACAGGGAGAATTCGTGACCATCATGGGCCCATCGGGTTCAGGAAAGTCAACCCTCATGAACATCATTGGTATGCTCGATGAGCCCTCGGCAGGAGAATATTACTTCTTCGATGAGCCCGTGCACAAGATGAAGGAGAAGCAGAAGAGCGACATGCACAAGAATTACATCGGGTTCATCTTCCAGGCATACCACCTTATCGACGAGCTTACAGTGTACGAAAATATAGAGACGCCCCTTTTATATAAGGGTGTTGGTGCAAGCCAGCGCAAGAGCATGGTGGCCGAACTTCTCGACCGCTTTAACATGGTGGCGAAAAAAGACCTGTTCCCCGAACAGCTTAGTGGTGGTCAGCAGCAGCTTGTGGGCATTGCCCGCGCTATTGTTGGTCAGCCCAAACTACTCCTCGCAGACGAACCTACCGGTAACCTGCACTCAGAACAAGGCAAGCAGATCATGGACATCTTCGAAAAGCTGAACGACGAAGGTATCACGATCATCCAGGTAACGCACGCAGAGGAGAACGCACAAAGAAGTAAGAGGATCATCAGGATCGGTGACGGCGCGGTTGTGTCGGACGACCAGGTGGTGAGGCAAAAGGTTAGCTAAAAAGTTTACGTGATAATATGAAAAGAAGATTTCTACTGTTGGTTGGTTGCTTTGTATGCATTAGCGCCTTCGCGCAAGATGCGAGTCAGGCTAATGCAAAGATCCTGACGTTTGAAGAGGCAATCAGGATTGCGCTGAGGAATAATATTCTTTTGAACACCGCCAGGAATAACTTCGAAGCAGCGCAGGCGCTAAAGCTTTCCGGGATAATGTCGCTCGGACCGAACGTTAACGCATCACTTCAGGCGTCGAGATTCAGCGGTAATTCTTTTAACCAGCAGGTCGGTGGTGTTGTAATTGGTGTGCGTGATAACGTAAACGGAAGCATTAACGCCAACATTCAGGTCTTCAATGGATTCAGTGCAATCAATTACATGCGCGCACAGAACGAAAACCTTGACGCGGCTACCTATTTTGTTCAACGCACCACGCAGGACGTAATGAACAACGTAGCAACTCAATATCTCAACGTGCTTGTCGACATTGAACTCCTTGAAATAGCTCAAAAGAATTACGAGGCACAGGCGAAGTTGCTTGAGCAGGTTACTGAACAACTCAATGTAGGAGCAAGGTCGCAGGTAGACCAATACAACCAGGATGCGCTCACCAAGGGCGCAGAATACCGGGCTGTGCTTGCACAGGTGCAGCTCGACAATGACAGGGCGCTTCTTGCACAAACTCTGCTGATCGACGCCGTTTCTCAACCTTTTGAAGTTGAGAAACCGGTATGGGAACCTGGTGCGATGATCGATCGTAATTTAAGTGTCGATTCGCTGGTTGCACAGGCAAAGACTCATCGTGCAGATTACCTTCGTGCAATAAAACTGGAGGATGCTGCGCGTCACAATGCAGCAAGTGTGCTTGGTAATAGTTTGCCGTCGGTCACTGCCTTCGCAGGAATTGGTTCAAACTACAATTATCAACACAATGTTCAAAAATACGAAGACGATGGTGTTACGATCCGAAAGCAGTGGGAAGAGAATGAGACACCTTTCTCAAGTCAATTCCGCGTAAATAACGTCCAAAGAAATATCGGTTTGCAGTTGAATGTTCCCATATTGAACGGCTTTAGGAACCGCGCACAATATATCCAGAGCAGGATCTCTTTCCGCAATGCTGAACTCACTCACCGAAACCTCGATGTGCAACTTCGCAACGACGTGCTTCGCGCAGTAAGGACCTACGAAGGTTCACGCAAGGCTTACGTGGTGAGTCTTGATCAGCTTAAGGCTGCTGAGAACGCGTTCACGTTTGAAACCGAGCGCTTCAACCTTGGTGTGACAAACTTTGTAGACTACACAAACGCGAACCGTGTTCTTGTGCAGGCCCAGACCGACAAGGCGCAGGCTGAATACCGGTTGGTTTTCCAGAAAATATTGATCGATTATGCGGTGGGTACGTTGAGACCCGAGGATGTTGTTGGTCAGTAATTCGCGCCATCCTTTAAGAAACCCGTAATTTTCATTAAATTTGCAGCCCCGTCGAGTGACGGGGCTTGTTTTTTACCCAAAAACAGGCTTTTTAAAACAAATTTGCGGCAAGTACCCGACTGTCGCATGTATCGAAGGGTGCCCATTATCATGGCAAAACAACAAGGAGGAGGAGGACGCCCCCATACGCCCTCAAAAACAGCAAAACCTGCGTCTCAGAACCAGGCAAAGACCTCAAAACCCTTAAAAGACTCCACAACTGACAAGCCCGAAGTTCCGCTCGAGAAAGACGAACTGGCTGAGCTCCGTCAGAAAAAGAGACAGGAAGACGAAGAAGGTATTGGTCGAATTATCCGTGACGTAACAGCTCGTAAGGCTGCTGCTGCCCCGGTAGATCTTAACAACTTCGACTGGGAAGCGTTCGACAAGAAGGGCTTTGGCGAGGGTTATTCGAAAGCTGAAAAGGAATCGATGCTGAATCTTTATTCAGGCACCGTTACTACAGTAAATGAAAGCGAAGTTGTACAGGGTATCGTGGTTGGTATCAACGACCGCGATGTTATCCTGAACATCGGATTCAAGTCGGACGGACTCGTGCCGCTGGCTGAATTCAAAGACACGCCTAACCTGAAGATCGGCGATACAGTTGATCTCTTTAT
>DASRSO010000193.1:0-45164 GCA_035656375.1 Cyclobacteriaceae bacterium
CAATTCATCATACCCCTTGGCCGGCAGGTGTTGGTAAAGACATCCTTTGGCTTCACCAGTCGCAAAGACGGAAAGATACAGGTAACAGGAGTAACGCCGGCCCTCGAAGCAGCGGCCTACGACAACGTTCGTGACTATGGCGACTGGCTTGAGTTGCGAACAGGTAATGGCTCTACGTTATATAAAGTGTCGCAAAAGAAAATCGTTGCCGAGAAGCTCGACAGTATCTGGATGAAGAACCGTGTGGTGTTCGGTGTGCGGAATGATTCGCTGAACGTGTATACAGGCTCGAGCAGGCTGGCATCTTTCGAACGAACTTCCCCCGTTAACTTTATACCAGGCAACGATACATTGGTGTATTTCTGGGTGCCAGAAAAGAAAAATAAAGTTGTCTTCGAAGCAAGCCAGGGCAAGAAATTGTTCTCTGGTGACTTCGAAGATATTGAAGTGATCAGTAACGATCTTTTTATTTTTTCGAAGAAGAACAAGAAAGGATCGATAAAGAAAGGCATCTTCCGCCGCGACGGCAAGATCGCCCAGCCCGCCGAATACGACGCCATCATTCCTTCAGGGTCGGGATATTTGTCGCTATTAAAGGAGAAGAAGTTCGGGCTGTACGACATTAAAAAACAAAAGCTGATCAAACCAGAGTACGAACGAAACGTGTTGCCGTACGCAGGCAACTATTTTATAGCGTATAAGGGTGCTTATGGGATCATTACCGCTGCTGAGGAACCAGTGACTGGCTTCGAATTCGACGAGATCAGGTACTGGAACGACACGGCAGCCTGGGTGAAAAAAAACTATGCGTGGTCGATCTGCTCGATCAAAAACAAAGAACACAAGTTGTCGCGAATCAGGTCGTTCCAAACCATCAAGGACACCAGTGCAGAGAAGATCGTGCGCGTGCAACAAGACAATTACTTCGGTATAGTGAGCAACCGGAAAGGTGTCGTTATCCCGCCTACGTTCACCGAGATCATCAACATTGGTTCCGACGACAAGCCGTTTTACTTTACAGAAAAACGCGTAGAGGAAGCGGGCATCTATGTGGTCATTTATTACAATTCGCAGGGAAAGCTCGTACGGAAACAGGTGTACGAGGAGGAGGAATACAGCAAAATTTATTGCGAGAATTAAACCTCCGTTCATAGCAAGTTAATCGACTGGCCTGTCGGAATTTCATATATTTCATTTTTTAAAGACCTCTTAATATGAGAAACCTGCTGGCCATTGGCTTATGTGTTATTTCTTCTGCGGCATTCGCGCAATCTGTTAACAGTCCGAAACTGGTGGTGGGCATCGTGGTCGACCAGATGCGCCAGGAATACATCTATCGCTTCGAGCGAAAGTTTGGCGACGGCGGCTTCAAGCGTTTGATGGGGCAGGGCTTCATGTTGAAGAATGCACATTACAACTACGTGCCTACTTACACCGGCCCGGGCCATGCATCGGTATATTCGGGAACGACGCCTGCAATCCACGGTGTCATTGGCAACGATTGGTACGACAAGACCATCCGGAAGGATGTGAACTGCGTGGGCGATGATCGTCAGAAGCCCGTCGGCAGCGAGACAGGGAACGGCGATGTATCGCCACACCGTCTTCTCACAACCACCATCAGCGACGAGCTCGAGCTGGCTACTCAGCGCAGGGCAAAAGTAGTTGGCCTCTCTATGAAGGATCGCGGTGCCGTGTTACCTGCAGGCCATACTCCCGACGGAGCTTACTGGTTTGATGGAACCACGGGTAAGTTCATCACAAGCACATACTACAAGCAGGGTTTGCCTACATGGCTCGAAAAATTCAATGCACAAAACCTGGCTGAGAAATATCTATCACAGGAATGGAAGACGACTTTCCCGATTGAACAGTATAAGGAAAGTGGCCCCGACGACAATCAGTACGAGAACAAACCGAAGGGCAAAGACAAACCTACGTTCCCATACAAACTTTCGGAGCTCCGAAAAGACAATGGAAACTTCGACTATGTTATCAGTTCGCCATTTGGTAACGATCTTCTTGCCGACCTGGCTATAGCTGCCATCGATGGTGAAACAATGGGTAAAGACGAATGGACCGACATGCTTGCGATCTCATTCTCGTCGACGGATTATGTTGGTCACGCAACGGGTCCGCAATCTGTGGAGGTGGAAGACATCTACATTCGCCTGGATAAGACAATAGAAATGTTGCTTTCGAAACTTGACGCCACTGTCGGCAAGAATCAGTATGTAGTTTTCCTAACAGCCGACCATGCGGTGGCCGATGTTCCTTCGTACCTGAAAGACATCAAGATCCCTGCAGGCAATTTGAAAGTTGCGGCAATAGGCGCGGGCTTAAAAGATCACTTGAAGCAATACTTCGGCGACAAGGAAGTGATCGAAGACGTATCTGCAGACCAGGTCTTCCTGAACCAGGATTTATTTAATGGCGACCCCCGCTCGTCGGGTGTCGATTTCCTTGTAGCGACTGAGCTTATCAGGAATTATTTATTGCGACAGGAAGGCATTGCCGAGGTGTACACCAGGCAGATGCTTCAGAATGGCGACTATGGCGAATCGGGTATCAAGGGAAGCGTGCGTCGCGGATTTCATACGAAGCGGTCCGGCGATCTGGTTGTGGTGATGGAGCCGGGTTGGATTGCATCGTCTGGCACAACAGGAACGACACATGGCTCCGCATATACATACGATACTCACGTGCCGATCATTTTCTATGGGTTCGGAGTGAAGAGCGGCAGCAGTGTGCTGTATCACACGATCACCGACATCGCACCAACACTGTCGATTTTGCTTAAAATAAAGTTCCCAAGCGGGTGCACCGGGCAGCCAGTGGCAGAACTACTAGCGGGCGAACGCTGAAAAGATTAAAAAAAATCTTTATCATAGCGGTTTAAGCCTTAAAGTTTGACAGAGTCGAATCCCCCTTCAGAAACAAAATTTAAACCCGTCCTTGGATTATGGGATGGGACGATGATTGTCGCCGGTTCGATGATCGGGTCAGGTATCTTTATCGTGAGTGCCGACATTGTTCGTAACGTTGGCAGTTCCGGTTGGCTTGTTGCAGTTTGGCTCATCACCGGTTTCATGACTATCACCGCAGCTGTAAGCTATGGTGAGCTCAGCGGCATGTTCCCGAAAGCGGGAGGACAGTATGTTTATTTAAGGGAAGCATACAATCCATTGATCGCATTTCTTTACGGGTGGAGCTTCTTCGCGATCATTCAAACAGGAACGATCGCCGCAGTTGGCGTTGCCTTTTCGAAGTTTACGGCATACCTGGTTCCGGCAGTGAGTGAAGATATCATCTGGTTTAGCCTCGGACCTTTTACCATATCGCCGGCACAGTTCCTCTCCATATTTACTCTCATCATCCTTACTTATATCAACTCGCGAGGCGTTCAAAGCGGCAAGATCATTCAGAGTACTCTTACAGTTATAAAGATCGTAAGCTTGTTTGGGTTGATCATTTTCGGTTTGATACTCATGAACTCCGACGTGTGGAATGCCAACTGGACCAATGCGTGGGAGCTTTTCAAGAGAACGGAAGGTGGAGGCGTCGAGAATTATTTGTTAGTTGGGGCGTTCGGTGCGATCGCTTCCGCGATGATCGGATCCATATTCAGCAGCGACTCGTGGAACAACGTAACATTCATCGCCGGCGAGATGAAGAATCCACAGAGAAATATCGGCCTTAGCCTTTTCCTGGGAACATTGATCGTGACTGTGATCTATGTATCGGCAAACCTGATGTACCTCGCCGTGTTGCCAATGGATGAGATCGCATTTGCTTCGAAGGACCGTGTTGGTGTTGCTGCCTCGGAAGCAATATTCGGTTCAAGCGGGGCGATCATCATCGCGATAATGATAATGATCTCGACCTTTGGGTGTAACAACGGGCTTATTTTGGCGGGAGCGCGTGTGTACTACACCATGGCGAAGGATGGGGTGTTCTTCAAGAAAGCGGCAAACCTTAATCAATATGCTGTTCCACAATGGGCACTCTGGGCACAATGTACACTGGCGTCGATATGGTGTTTGAGTGGAAAGTATGGCGACCTGTTGAACATGGTGTCGTTCGTAGTGGTATTGTTTTATATGCTCACGATCGTGGGGATATTTATTTTAAGAAAAGAGCGACCGGATGCAGAGCGTCCTTATAAGGCATTCGGGTACCCGGTGCTGCCGATCATCTATATTATCATGGGGATCATGTTTTGTACCCTGCTGATCGTTTATGAGCCGGCGTATACGTGGCCCGGACTCATAATAACACTGCTGGGGGTTCCGGTGTATTTCTTTTTGCAGAGGAGGTAAGGTGGGGAGGTAGGGAGATAGGGAGGAGTTTTTGGGGGAAGTAGTGGTATTAGTGTCGCAAAGTTCCGCGGAGGTCGCGCAAAGGTTCGCAAAGATTTGTTTCTTGAATTGGATGCGCGAAGCTTCCCTGGATCATAAAGAGAGGCCAAGTAATTCAAGCCCTTCCTGGAGCGAGTGAGGTTTGTAACCAAGTTCCCGTTTTGCTTTCTCAACAATAAACCCTGTCTTTAACGGACGCGCCGCTGGCTGCACAAAGTTTGTTACCGGTGTGATCAAACTCTTGTCAAGCTTGAAGAAATCTGCGGTCCTTATAGCGATATCGTACGGTGTCATCATCTCATCACCTGAAATGTGAAAGATGCCTGTGGCTTTCTTCTTCGCTGCAAGAAAGCACCCCATCGCAAGGTCCTCCGCCAACGTCGGCGTGCGGAACTGGTCGTTCACAACACGTATTGGCTTGTTCTCTTCCAAACTTTTCTTCACCCAAAGCACAATGTTCGAACGACTCATGTCTGAAGTAACACCGTACACCAACACTGTTCGAATGATTGCCGCCGGACATTTACTATTCAGGACTATACGCTCGCCTTCGAGTTTACTTTCACCATAATAATTTACTGGCTCCGGCACCGCGGTTTCATCGAGCGGACCTTCTTTGCCATTGAAGACAAAGTCGGTAGACACGTGAACGAGATGGATATTTTTCTTCGTACACACCTCAACGATATTTGAAACGCTGCCCACGTTCTGCTTCCAGCATTCTTCTTTCTGTTGCTCACATTGATCTACCTGTGTCATCGCAGCTGCATTGATGATCACATCGGGACGCACCCTGCTTACAACTTCTTCTAGTTGTTGAAGGTCGGTGACATCAAGAATTGTTGTGTCGCAGTTCGTAGAAAAAGAAATGGCCTTCCTTGCGGAGGCCATTAAGTAAATTCCGGGTTGCGTATCAAGCAGGCTGATCAGTTTACGTCCGAGCAGTCCGTTCGCTCCCGTTACCAGAATCCTCATCCTACTTGGATGGTTCTGCGGGGAATTTGTAACCGTATTCTTTCTCGATCTTCTTGCGGGTCATTTTCTCGCTGGTCATCGAGATCTTCACGTCTGCCACGGGTCTGTCGCCCGGATCTTTTTCGACAGCCGCGATCTTATCGATCACTTCAAGTCCTTTGATCACCCTGCCGAACACGGTGTATTCGTTGTCAAGGCTTGGCGCACCGCCAACTGTTCCGTAGACTTTTATTTTCTCTTCCGAAACATCGTTCGATACTTTGATGCCTGTTGCTTTTTCTACGCGCGGGATGAGGCTGGTAACTTTCGCGTTGTACGCTGCGAGGTCACCCGACCTGTAAATGATCTCGAGCGAATCGAAGAGGGGTTTATATTGTCCGCTCTCAAACATCTGCTGGAATGCCTGGCGCATCTTTCCGGAGTTTATTTTGAACTGGTCCATTTGATCGGCAGGGATCACCGTGCCTTGCACGATATAGAACTGGCTTCCGCTCGATTCTTTGTTGGGGTTTACCTGGTCGCTCATGCGTGCGGCAGCGAGTGCACCTTTTTCGTGAAAGAACTTCGGGTTGAACTCCGCGGGAATAGTGTATTCGGGACCACCTCGTCCAAGAGGCTGACCGGGCTGCGCGCTCTTCGAATCAGGATCGCCGCCCTGGATCATGAACCCGGAGATCACTCGATGGAACAAAGTGCTGTCGTAGTACTTTTCGTTTACGAGCTTAAGGAAATTTTCCTTGTGCTTCGGAGTTTCATCGTAGAGGATGAGTACCATGTCGCCAAAAGACGTGTGTATTGTGACAACGTCTTCCTGCTTTGCAGCGTTGGCGTCATCGCTGGAACCACCCGCACAGCCGGCAATAACTATGGCTATAAAAAAGGCAAAGAATGCAATGGATTTTTTCATTGTGATTTTAATGAGGGCACAAAAATACACTATTACCCTTAAAACATTTTTGAAACCTGTAGAGACAGGTCGAGGAATATCATTTTGGCACTGCCGTTTCTCTCCAGAAATACGCTGGATTCGCTGATAAGGCGGCCCGATGTCTCGATCTTTTCGGGCGTCATAACCTTGCTGAAGTCCTGGATGAACTTGAGTTCACCTCCTTTTACACGGTTGATCGCAGGTGCGCCGGAGCGGTGGAGAAGGGTCTCGCGCAACATTCCCAGGCTGTACTGTAAAAAGTTACGCTGCATCATCTTGTCACTTTCGTGAAATTCGTCGGCGAGCGATACCAGCTTCCCGTACTCTTTTTTGAAGCACGCCCTCATCCAGTCGGCGAATCGTTGCTGGTGATGATCTTCTTCTGCATCGAGAAGTTTTCGTGCTGCGTTAGGATCGCCTTCGGCCAGCTGAACGGCCTGGGCGAGCTTTGTATCATCGTCGGTGAACTGCTTAAGCCAGCCTTCCACTTCGTCGTCGGACAAAAGCGGAACGGTGACAATTTGTAGGCGTGAAATGATCGTAGGGAGCATTCGCTCTGCGGCGTTGCTTACCAACAGGAAAAAAGTATTCGCAGGTGGTTCTTCGAGGATCTTAAGGATACCGTTGGCTGCCGAAGGGTGCATGTATTCGGGTAACCAGATGATCATAATCTTGAATGGGCTCTCGAACGATTTCAATGAAAGGGTGCGAATGATCTCGCGACTTTCTTCACGGGATATGATCGCCATCTTGTCCTCACCACCATATGCTGCCGCCCAATCGTCGATGTTGCCGAATGGCTGATCGAGCAGGAACGTACGCCACGTCTTCAGGATGTCGGCCTTGAAACGATCTTCGTCCTTATCGCCCTTAACGTTTCCCAAAGGAAAAACGAAGTGTGTATCGGGATGAACGTACTTCTGACTTTTACTGCATGCAGGGCAACTGCCACACGAATCGGTGTCGGTACGGTTTTGACAATGAAGATAGGTGGTGTAGGCGAGTGCTAGTGGCAGATTGAGTGTGCCTGGTTTACCAGAGAATAATTGTGCGTGGGCAACCTTTCCGTTCTTTACAGACTGGATTAGTCGTTGCTTTATTGATGCGAGTCCAGGTATATCGGCAAACTTCATTATCTCTTCTTTTCCCAGGTTCTGTCGGCAGCTGTTTGTTTATACACCTCACGAATGATGGACCGGTCGTCGTCGGTTATCTGGTAATGCCTGCGACCCATTGCCCGTTCGGCTGTAGCCAATGCCTTTTCAATATCGTAAGTATTCTCTCCCGCCCACGAAAAAGAAGGAATATAATTGGGAGGATATCCACCACCAAGAACATTGCAGTTCACCCCGACCACTGTGCCCGTGTTAAACATAGTGTTGATGCCGGCTTTACTGTGATCACCCATGATGAGCCCGCAGAAGTACAACCCGGTTTGGAGAAATTCCTTCTTCGCAATGCTCCACAACTTCACAACATCGTACGTGTTCTTCATGTTCGACGTGTTTGTGTCGGCGCCAAGATTACACCATTCACCTAAGACAGAATTTCCAAGATAGCCTTCGTGTGATTTATTGCTGTTGCCGAACATGACCGAGTTCGCGATCTCGCCACCTACCTTACAATCGGGACCGATGGTTGTGTCGCCACGCATTTTTGCGCCCATGTTAACGATCGATCTGTCGCAAAGCGCAAAAGGGCCACGTATGATTGCACCCTCAAGCACCTGGGCATTTTTCCCAAGGTATATCGGCCCGTTCTCTGCGTTCAGTATTGCTGCCTTGAATGTTACACCTTCTTCAACAAACACATTCGATTCGTTGTAAACGACAGTAGCTTTGTCTGCAATGGGCAACGATGTTCTTCCTTTTGTGATCAGTTCGAAGTCGGCACGGATCTGTGCGCCGTTGTAGTTGAAGATCTTCCAGGGATGATCAATAAGAGTAACGTCGGCGGGATAGGGATGTACGGTACCAGTAATCACCTCCGGCACTTCATCGTCGCCCGTGCGCACCGCGAGTATCCTTCCGTTCTTTTCGATCGCGTCGTTTGGTTTCAGGATCCTGAGCACGGCAATGAAAGCATCGTCGGGACAAACGGCCCCGTTGATCCAGTAGTTATCGGGAGTGATAACGTGAGGAAATTTTTTGTCCAGGTAAGGTTGTGTGGAGAACGACACGTCGGCAGGGAGACGTGTTTTCCATTTTTCGGCGATGGTAAGGATGCCAACGCGAATGCTGGCAACCGGACGTGTGAACGTCAGCGGCAGCAATTGGCCTCTCAGCACAGGGTCATCGAACAGGACAACGTTCATTGTGTAAAAATAGAAAAGGCCCCCGAAAGGACCTTTTCATTAAAACAGTTATAGGTAAGTTGAATTACTTCTTCTGGTATTTCTTCTGGAATTTCTCCACGCGACCAGCAGTGTCAACGAACATTTTCTTGCCTGTGAAGAAAGGGTGCGATGCAGAGCTAACTTCGACCTTAATGACCGGGTAATCCTTGCCATCTGTCCACTTGATAGTCTCTTTCGTGTTGAGGGTAGAGCGGCTCATGAATTTGAAATCGCTCGATGTGTCCCAAAATACCACGTCTCTGTACTCCGGATGTATGCCTTTTTTCATTGTTTTTCCACTTAAAGGACTGCAAAATTAGGGTAAATTTGCAACAATGCAAAAAGGCGCTCTCATTTTTTGGCTGGTAATCCTCATAACCGGAAACGCCTTTTCCCAGTCCACAAACGCGTCTCTGAACGAAGATTATTACCACTGGCTCGACCGGTACGAAGTTAAGGCCGGAAGGGTGGTTCCGGAGCTTTTTACGACAGTAAAACCGTACAAAAGAAGCGATATCGCGGCCTATATCGACTCGCTGATGAATAAATATGACGGGTTCACCGATCGGGCTGGCGGCGACACATGGCGCGACACGGATATTTTCAATTACGATTACCTCCGCAACGACAGCTGGGAATGGACCCGCGCCACCACCAGCGACAGCAAAAAGCCCCTTTTAAAGCATTTCTACCGAAAAAAATCCGACTTCCTCCACGTCGACCAGCCCGATTTTGACCTGCACATAAGCCCAGTCCTTTATGCCGGCCTCGGAAAAGATTCTGAGCGCAGCGGCACCAGCTTCATCAACACCCGCGGCATTGAGCTTCGGAGCATGATCGACAAGAAGGTGGGCGTTTACATGTTTTTCACGGAAAACCAGGCGGTCCTGCCTATGTACGTAGACCGGGAGTTGAGCAATAACCCGGTAATCCCGCATGAAGGATTCTGGAAACGCTTTAAAGACAACGGCGTGGATTTTTTCCAGGCGCGCGGATACATCGATGCGAAGATCAGCAAGCACATTTACGCTCAGTTGGGTCATGACCGTATGTTTATTGGCAACGGCGTGCGTTCACTCATCTGGTCCGACAATGCACCGCCGCAGTTGTATCTCCGCGCGAATGTTAAAGTGTGGAAACTGAACTACCTGTTCCAGATAAACAGGATGGTTGCCGACGTTACCGGCAGCGCGAATGGTACCACGAATGGAAAGTACCCCGAAAAGTATGTCGCGTTCCATCATGCGAGCTTCAACGTCGGGAAGAAACTCAACTTCGGATTCTTCGAGTCGGTTGTGTTCAGTCCGCAGGATTCGGTGAATGGTGATAAAGCAAGCTTCGAATGGAACTATGTGAACCCGGTGATCTTCTATCGTGCCATCGAACAGCAGTTCGGAAGCGCCGACAATGCCATCGTGGGGGCAGATGCGAAGTGGAACATTGTGAGGGGAGTGTCGATGTACGGGCAGTTTGTTCTGGATGAATTTTATCTAAAGCACATACGTGCACGCGACGGCTGGTGGGCCAACAAGTTTGCCGGTCAGCTCGGTGTAAAATATATTGACGCGTTTGCCGTCCCTAATCTCGATCTGCAGATAGAAACCAATTTTGTGAGGCCGTATACTTACTCGCATGGTACGAACTATGCGAGCTATACTAATTATCGTCAGCCGATCGCCCATCCGCTTGGGGCCAATTTCCGTGAACTTATCGGTGTTGCGAGATACCAGCCTATAGGTAAACTGAATATTGTTGCGAAGCTGATGTATGCGAAAGGCGGTGTAGACCTTCCTGGCGACAACTGGGGAGGTAATCTTTTGAAGAACAATTCGACCCGCGAGATGGAACTAGGAAACAAGATCGGGCAGGGTGTTCCATACAAGCGGACTTTGATGAGTCTTACCGCCTCGTACATGGTGAAGCACAACGTTTTCGTTGACCTGCAATTGATCAGCAGGAAAAACAACTATGACATTGGTAACGTGAATACCCTGGTCAGCGGAACGTCAAACATTACTTCCTTAGCTTTGCGCTGGAATATCGCCCGACGCAATTACGATTTTTAACGCCGGATGAAAACATTCTTTCGAATTCTTCGCTATTCAGAAAACATAAGATCAAGGATCATCCTTTTTCTTGTGTTCTCCACACTTGGCGTAATGTTTTCGGCGATAAGCCTTGTGTCGATCCAGCCGATGATGCAGGTACTGTTTGATAAAGTACAGGTTACCGAAGTTCCGCCAGCGCCCGAGTTCAGTTTCAGTGCCGAATACTTCATCGGGTTGTTCCGTCATCACTTCATCCGGATCATGCTTGAGTTCGGTAAGTCGCAGGCACTGCTTTTTGTGTGTGCGTTTATCGCGAGCGCCATTCTTGTTGGAAATACTTTCAGGTATCTTGAAAGGATCATCGCTTCGAAGGTAAGGCTCGATGTTGTGAAGAATCTCCGGGCCGCGGTGTTTCAAAACATAACACGCATGCAGGTAAGCTTCTTCAACAATCATCGTAAGGGCGACCTGTTGTCGAGGTTCACGAACGATGTTTCGGAAGTTGAGTCGGCAGTGATGAACTCATTGAAGGCAGTATTGAAAGAACCCATTACACTTATTGTTTATTTCGGAGCACTGTTTTACATCTCGACGAAGCTTACCCTGTTCACATTGATCGTTGTACCTGTGATTGGCGGCGTACTTGGTGAGATCGTAAGGCGGCTGAAGAAACAGGCGCGCCAGAGCCAGGAGTCGTTGGGGCGCGTCGTGAGCATTCTCGAGGAAACTTTCGGGGGCATGCGTGTAGTGAAAGCATTCAATGCGCGATCGTACGTGGTCTCGAAAATGGAGGAGGAAAATAGCTACAACAACCGCGTAAACATGTCGATGGCTTACAAGAACGAGATGGCATCGCCGGTGTCGGAGTTCCTGGGAGTTTGTATCGTATCGCTCGTTGTTTACTTCGGAGGTCAGCTTGTGATGAGCGGGGAGCTGGACGCGGCAACGTTCTTTTCATTCCTTGCGATCTTCGCAAGCATCATTCAACCCGTGAAAGCATTTGCACAGGGCTTAACACAGTTACAAAAAGGTGTTGCCTCGGCCCGAAGAATATTCGAAGTGACCGACATGCAGCCGGCTATCGAAGACAAGCCGAATGCAATCGAACTGAAGGAGTTCACAAACAGCATCGAGTTCAAAGGCGTAAACTTCGCTTACGACCAGAAGCTGGTTTTGAAGAGCATCGATCTTACGATACCGAAAGGCCGGACGGTGGCGCTGGTTGGCCCGAGCGGTGGGGGCAAGTCGACCATTGCCGACCTGGTGCCCAGGTTCTACGATGTGAGCGAAGGGCAGGTACTCATCGACGGACATCCTTTGAAAGATTACCAGATCGAATCTTTGCGAAAGCACATGGGTGTCGTAACACAGGAGTCGATCCTGTTTAACGACACGATCTATAACAACATTTCGTTCGGCATGAGTAGCGCCACGAAGGAGTCGGTTATTGCGGCAGCGAAGATTGCGAACGCCCACGACTTCATCATGCAGACCGAGAAGGGCTACGATACCGTGATTGGCGAACGTGGCTCGAAGCTTTCGGGAGGACAACGACAGAGGTTAAGCATCGCCCGGGCAGTTCTCAAGAACCCGCCGATACTTATTATGGACGAAGCTACGTCGGCCCTCGACAGCGAGTCGGAGAAGCTGGTTCAGGAGGCGCTTTTCAACCTGATGAAGAACCGTACGTCGCTCGTAATTGCACACCGGTTAAGTACAATTCAGCATGCCGACGAGATTATTGTAGTACAGGATGGCAAGATCGTGGAGCGTGGCACGCATTCGTACCTGATGAGCCGCCATGGGCTGTATCGCAAGCTGAATGAGATTCAGAGTACCGATGGTGGAGTTGAAACGGGCAAATTGGCAGAAAAGAATTAAGTTTGTTTTATCCAACCTTCAATCCATGACCAAGAGCAGGATCATTTTTTACAGCGTCTTTGGAGTTTACCAGCTTATGGCGTTCATTTTCACTCTATACATAGAGAAGATTGCCTTAAGTCTTGTTCACTACCTGTCGTGGTTCAAGTACATCACCTTCCTGGGTCTCCTTATGA
Source organism: Cyclobacteriaceae bacterium (assembly GCA_035656375.1). Lineage (GTDB taxonomy): Bacteria > Bacteroidota > Bacteroidia > Cytophagales > Cyclobacteriaceae > ELB16-189. The sequence goes on from DASRSO010000193.1 coordinate 12,702, forward strand.
TCATTACTGATTTCGTTTGGTTTTGGATGGATCAAAGGAATTTCAGGAAGACCGAGGAGGCGAGTCGCCATGAGAATAATGTGCTGAAGGCAAAAGTGTACGATCTGCAGCAGGGTAGTAATCCCAAGCCCGAGGTACCGAAGGCGAAATAATGGATGTTCATTCGATCATATCGAAGGAACTGGACGAAGCGCGGTCCGTTCTGGACCGGTTCTTAAAAAATCCCGCAAACATTCAGGTTATTGAGAAGGCCGCGGCGGTCATTGTTGAGTCGTTTAAAAAGGGCGGCAAGGTGATCTCATGTGGTAATGGCGGTTCGCACTGCGACGCGATGCATTTCGCGGAGGAGCTATCGGGTCGTTTTCGTGACGACCGCAAGGCATTGCCTGCCTTATGTATTTCGGATGTGTCGCACATCACTTGCGTGGGAAATGATTACGGTTTCGAGTACATTTTTTCGAGATATATAGAAGGGTTGGGAAACAAAGGAGATGTGTTGTTTGCGTTAAGCACGAGCGGCAATTCGAAGAACGTGATCCGTGCGGCGGAGGAGGCAAAGAGAAAGGGAATGAAGGTGATCGCGATGACGGGTAAGGATGGGGGCAAGCTGGCGTCGCTGGCGGATGTAGAGGTGCGTGTGGAGCACCAGGGTTATGCAGACAGGATCCAGGAGGTTCATATAAAGGTTATCCATATTCTTATTCTGCTGATCGAGCGGAGGATAGCTGAATTTTAGCGTATCAGGTTTTCCTGATCATTTTCATCAGGATTGGGTTAAAAGTTTTTTAGCCGCAACACGGCCGGGTACTTTGCGTGCGTAATTTTTTTTGAGTTATGACAAAGAGTAAAAAGCTTGCCCACAAATTATCCGGCTGGGCCCAAACCATTGCCCTGGTGGTTGGTCTTGTGACGTTATACGTTATGATGGACCAGCGCCTCGATCAAACTGATGAAAAGGTTGACCTGATAGATCGAAGGCTTTATCGCCTTGAAATCAAGGTCGACGGTATCGAGCGACGTCTTGATGACATCGACCGGCGGCTGACAAAACTGGAGAATCTCGTAAACCTTGATCTCTCCTGGCGCTATCTCTATCAAAACGATCCCGCGAGAAAACACCTTAGGCCCGTATATCATCCCGATACAAAAACCCTCGAGCTCGTTCCAGTCGGCACCACCAACCCCACCACCGTCAGGAAACCCTGACAACTTTTTATTCAACCATTTCATTTCCTCTCTATCCTTTCAACCTCTCCTTATTTTTCCTGTGCGTAAGCAAATCATACGCACACCAGCATGGGCTTCGTCGCCAAAACATTTGGAAGCGCCGTATTCGGAGTCGACGCCAGGACGATCGCCGTTGAAGTGAACGTCGGCCAGGGTAAAGGCCTTCACATCAGCGGTCTTGTCGACATGGCCGTCAAAGAAAGCATGCACCGCGTCGAGTCAGCGCTCAAAGGTCTCGGCTATCATATCCCGCGAAATAAGATAGTCGTCAATCTTGCTCCTGCCGATATCCGCAAAGAAGGCGCAGCCTATGACCTCCCCATTGCAATCTCTGTCCTGGCCGCATCCGGGCAGGAGAACTTTCCGAACCTCGAACAATTTGTAGTCATGGGTGAGCTGTCACTCGATGGTTGCCTTCGCCCCATACGTGGTGTGCTGCCCATCTCGATCGAATCGGCACGCGAGAACTTCAAGGGCCTGATCCTTCCACAAGAGAATGCCCGCGAAGCAGCCATCATAAATGGCCTCGACGTCATCGGCATCAGAACATTGAAAGAAGCAATCGAAATACTGGCGGGAAAGTCACCCGCATCACCGTTACACATTGATGTTGGCGAGCTCTTTCGCTCGAAGTTAAACGATTACACTACCGACTTTAAAGATGTGCAGGGCCAGGACAACATCAAGCGAGCACTCGAGATCGCTGCCGCTGGTGGTCACAACGTAATTATGATCGGCCCGCCGGGCGCAGGCAAAACTATGCTCGCCAAACGTTTGCCCACCATCCTGCCGCCACTCAGCCTCGAAGAAGCCCTCGAGACCACCAAGATCCATTCGGTAGCCGGGAAACTTGGGAGCAACGCAACGCTACTCACCACCCGGCCATTTCGGAGCCCCCATCATTCAATCTCCGATTCAGCACTCTCGGGCGGAGGGAGCAACCCACAGCCCGGGGAGATCTCTCTCGCTCACAATGGTGTGTTGTTCCTCGATGAGCTTCCGGAGTTTAAACGTCACGTTCTCGAAGTAATGCGGCAGCCCATGGAAGAGCGGAAGATCACCATTTCACGATCCAGGCTTTCGATCGATTATCCCGCCAACTTCATGCTCATCGCAAGTATGAACCCCTGTCCTTGCGGCTACTACAATCATCCTGAAAAGGAATGTGTTTGTGGAATCAATTCCGTTCAGCGTTACCTGAGTCGCGTAAGCGGTCCGTTGCTCGATCGCATCGATCTTCATGTTGAAGTTATACCGGTTGGGTTCGACGAGATGGTTGGGAAAAGAAAGTCGGAAACCAGCGATGAAATTCGCGACCGGGTGATAGCCGCCCGGCTCTCGCAAAGTAAAAGGTTCAGCGATCACGGTGATGTTCATTGCAACGCGATGATGTCGTCGAACATGGTGAAGGAAGTTTGTGGCATTACAGAATCGGGAAGAAAGTTGTTGAAGACTGCGATGGAAAGATTGGGGTTAAGTGCCAGGGCGTACGACAGGATATTGAAAGTGTCGAGGACGATCGCGGACCTCGCACAATCGGAGGAGATAAAGATTGAACATCTGGCGGAGGCGATACAGTACAGGAGTTTGGATAGGGAAGGGTGGGGAAGCTGATGATGGGTGTGAAAGAGAAGAAGATAGATGTTTTACTGGCAGTAACCACGTTCTTTCAACTGTGTGTATTGGGAATTTCGGGTGCCTTATACACGGAGTTAATTGCGCCTGATGTACGTTGGTGGTTGGTTAAAACACTTGTTGTAGGTGATATTCTATTTGTGATTTTTATTTCCGCGTTGTTGATAAGAATAGAAAAACAGTTGAAGAAATGGAAGAAGAAATCTTGAAATACAGTTTTGGAGCGATGGTACTTCTGGTCGCCGTCTTGTCTGGCTGCTACTGCGTTTGGTTAATTTATGACCTGGACGAAGAAGCTGAGTACGCAGGCGGCAAACGCAGAAGGAAAAAAAAGAAGCGATGAACATTTAATCCTTCCAGGTTTGACCATTCTTGTCTTCACCCCTAATTTCGCCTCGTGCGAAAAACGGTCATCCTATACGGTCTCTCCCTGGCGGCGCTGATCTTCGTGCTCAAACTCCTCCAGTACCGCTTCCTCATTCGCGACCTCTCCTTCGAATTTTACGCCGGCATCCTCGCCATCCTCTTCACCGCCGTCGGCGTTTGGGCCGGCCTCAAGCTCACCACCAAAAAGGTCGTCCACGTCCAGGTGCCTGTCTCCAACTTCGAGTTCGACCCCACCCGCCTCGAAAAACTCGGCATCAGCAAACGCGAACACGAAGTGCTCGAACTCATGGCAAAAGGTTTCACCAACCAGGAGATCGCCGACAAACTTTTTGTGTCTGTCAACACGATCAAGACCCATTCCGCCAACCTGTTCCTGAAACTCGACGTCAGGCGCCGCACCCAGGCAGTCCAAAAGGGCAAGGAACTCCTCCTGATTCCCTGATACTTTTGTGTGATTTCCCGTAATTTGACCGAATTCATCCATTCGGGTGAAGGAATTTCTTCGTCACAAAGCGTGGTTTGAGCAAAAAACAACCATGAAAAGAATCGTAATCACCTACGGCCTCATCGCCGGCACAATCGTGGCCGCCATGATGCTCATTACCATGCCGCTCTTTAAAAACGGCACCCTCAATCACGAAGACGGCGAACTGTATGGCTATTCGACTATGGTCATCGCCCTGTCGATGGTCTTCTTCGGCGTGAAAACCTTCCGTGACAAGCATTCGAACGGAACGATCACGTTCGGACAGGGCCTCACGGTCGGACTCCTCATAACCCTCATTGCAGCCGTGATGTATTCCACTGCGTGGGAGATCAGTCTCGTAACCGAAGACATGGGCGACTACATGACCACATGGATACAGCAACAGTACGATGAGATGAAAGCGACGGGCGCTACCGAAGCCGAGTTGCAGGAGTGGAAAGCAAAGTGGGACAAGTTCCTGGGGTACTACGACATCATGCCCATCCGTTTTGTGATCACCATGGTGGAGATCCTGCCGGTTGGTATTATCATCTCGTTGATCAGCGCCGCACTTCTCCGGAAAAAAGAATTTCTACCCTCAACCGAAGGCGCCTAGAACATGAAGAAAGTTACCGGCATCGGTGGTGTGTTCTTCAAGTCAAAGAATGTGCCCGCATTAAAAGAATGGTATCGTGATCACCTCGGCTTCCGGACAACCGAGTGGGGCGCATCAATTATTTGGGGCGACATAGATCCACACAATAAAAGTATTTGCCGCACCGAGTGGAGTCCATTCAAGGAAGACTCCGATTACTACGCTCCGAGTACGGAGCCGTTCATGATCAATTATCGCGTTCACGACCTTCGTCAGCTGATGGATTCATTTAAGAGCGAAGGAGTGCAGGTGGTTGGAGAGCTTCAGGAATACGACTACGGAAAGTTTGCCCACATCCTAGACCCTGAAAAACGAAAGATCGAACTGTGGGAACCAGTTGATGAAGGTTTCGGCGACGCTCCACCACTTTGGAACGAGCGCGTTACGGGGCTTGGCGGAGTTTTCTTCGTGTCGAAAAACCCGGAAGCCACAAAAGAGTGGTACTCGAAACACCTCGGCGTTCTCGATACCTTCCGGTGGAGAGACCTGGCAAATCCTTCGGTGGAAGGGCAAACAGTTTGGGCGCCGCTGGAAAAAGATTCGATGTTCTTTCAGAATTCCAATAAGCCGTATATGTTCAACTACCGGGTAAAAGATTTGGTCGCACTTCTCGGCAAGCTGAAAGCCGAAGGCGTAAAAACATCCGACGACTTCGAACAAATGCCCCACGGAAAATTCGCGTGGGTATGGGACCCGGAAGGAACAAAGTCGGCATTATGGGAACCATAACATGGATATAGGAATCATTGGATTAGGCGACATCGCCATGAAGGCTTACCTGCCGGTGATCACCACACGGGCGATGAGCCTTCATCTTTGCTCACGAAATGAGAAAACCCTTTCGGAGATCGCACAGCAATACCGAATTGCCAATGTGTACAATGATGTCGATTCGTTGATCCGGAAAAATATTAAAGCGGCATTCGTTCACACTGCCACCTCTTCACATGAAGAGATCGTTCGGAAGCTGCTCGACAACAACGTGCATGTGTACGTCGACAAGCCGGTTACCGACAGGTTCGACTCCACATTCAAACTGGTATCGCTTGCGGAAGAACGAAAACTCCTGCTTCGTGTTGGATTCAACAGGAGATACGCCCCGTCGTATCGTCAACTTAAAGATGTTGTTGATCCCAACATGATCGTCATGCAAAAGAATCGCCGCTCATTACCCGGCGAGATCCGTACGTTCGTGTTCGACGATTTCATTCACGTGGCAGACACGCTTTTGTTTTTGCTGGGAAGCTCTCCGAAACATATGGATGTAACCGGCAAGATCTCGTCCGGTCTCCTACATCACCTTGTGGTAAAACTTACAATGGCCAACGGCGCAACTGCGATCGGCATCATGAATCGTGACGCGGGCACCACTGAAGAACGGATAGAAGTATTCTCATCGTCCGAAAAACGAACGGTGATCAACATGGCCGAAACGATCGTTACAAAGAACAGGGTGGAAACAAAAACACTCGCGGACGATTGGGAGCCAATGCTTCGAAGAAGGGGTTTTGAAAATATTATTGACTCTTTCCTCGAGGAGGTACGAACTGGTTCCCGTCAACCTGGCTACGAAGATGTAATCGCCACGCATTCGCTCTGTGAGCAAGTCGTCAATACCCTATCCACTTCCTGAATTCAGGCGCCGTCTCCTTCGACACATGTACGTCTTCTTTCATCTCGGGTTTTAAGAACACCTGTATCTTTCCGTTGTCGGGTTTAAAACGATCGATCGCTTTCTGACTCGCGAGAAACTTCCGGTTGATCCGAAAGAACGATCGGGTAACCAGCTCTGCCTCGAGCTCACCCAGGTTCCTGTCGACGATCATCTGTCGTCCGCTGAAGTCACGCACAAAAACAATTTTGTGCTCCGTAAAGAAATACGCAACGTCATCCATATTCAGCGCGACGAACTCCGTACCCTTCCGTGCAACGATCCGGCTTCGCGAACTTTTATCCTCGCGGATCAGCTTCATGATGCTTCCCTGGATAAAATGTTGTTCAAGCCTGCGAATTTTATCGAGCGACTTCTTCAGTTTTTCTTCGGTGATCGGCTTTAATAAATAATCAACCGAATTGAATTCAAAACTTTCCATCAGGTACTTATCGTATGCCGTAGTGAAGATCACTGGAAATCGCACCGGGTGGCGACGAAAGATCTCGAACGAATGATCGTCGGAGAGTTGTATGTCGACGAAAGCAAGGTCGGGTTCGGGATTAGCCGCCAACCATGCGAGCGACTCCGCCACGCTACCCAACTGCGCTACGATCTTCATGCCGGGATGAATGACCGACAGCATCGACTCGAGTTTCGCCCTCGCGGGAAGTTCATCTTCGATGATCAAAACATCCATGGCTAATTGGTGATTGGTATGAGGGGTAGTTGAACAACGAACTTTTCTTCCTGCCGCGCCGCCGTAATTCCTTTACCAGTCACGAGCCGAAAACGCTCATCGAGGTTTTTTAACCCGATCTTCGACGAGTGCCCGGTGTTTTTTCGTTCCCTAATGGAGTTTATGATGTAAAGCATCCCTTCTTTCAGATCGACGTCGATGAACATCGGTGTGCGCTCACTGATCTCGTTGTGCTTCACCGCATTCTCAAAAGCAACAAACACAGATGTAGGTGGTATCAGGAATTCTTTTCCAGCCGATCCATTGAATCTTTTTTTGATGATCAATGCCTGCCCGAAGCGGAGATGCAACAGGTCGGTGTACTTGTGTGTGAAATCCAGCTCATCGTCGAGTAACACGAGCGTCCGATCTTTCTGGATGAGAATGTAACGGTACACCTCCGCAAGGTTCTCTGTGAACTCCAATGCCTTTGGTGGCGCAACTTTGATCAAATGTGTAAGCGTGTTCAATGAATTGAACATAAAGTGCGGATCCACCTGGTTCTTCAATGCCGCCAGCTCCGCCTCGGCTTTGGCTCTTTGTAACTCTGCATTCTTAATCTGCTCGTTCTGTTGTTCCTTCACCATAAAAACAGTTTCGTAAACATGTGTGATGAACAATACGCAGATCACATTGATCAGCGAAACAACGGTGATCGTTTCCCACTTCACATCAAATCCAACAAGCGCGTACCAAACACATAACACTGCCACGGTGATTGGGGCCGTGTAAAAAATATTGTTCATGAACAGCAGGATCAGCTTTTCTATTGGTTTGTCGAACCAGGTAAAACGTTGCCGTGTCCTGAATAGCAGGTATCGATTGCCTTGCCAGATCATTCCAGCCAACCCGATAAACAGAACGTAACCCAGCCAGTAGCGCACGTCATTTATCTGCAGGTCACCAAACATGCCGGTCAGGTTGGGTATCGTGATCCCGAAAAAAGGAATGCCAAACAGCCTGATCTTATCGTCGTTCAGCTTTACCTCGCTTGTGCGGTGGGCAATGGTAGTCTTATCTTTTTCCGGTTCGGCCACTATTTATGCCGGTTGGGTTGATCGTTCAAATTTCGTGTTTTTAAAATTGACAATTTCAATCTTAAGAAATATGTGATGCGTACCCACAGATCGGCAAGTATAACTGTTCGAGCCCCGATAGACGATGCCTTTCCATTATTCGGTCCCATTCGCGAGAAAGACTGGGCACATGGATGGAACCCCGACGTCATTTATCCGAAAGACGTTCTTGTAGCAAAACATATGGTCTTTCGCACACAAGGCGGACTCCATGGCTCACCCGAAGCATACACATGGGTGATCGTAAACTACGACCCCGCAAAATACCTGATCGAATATATGGTTTCGGCTGCCGAACGTTTTTGGTTTATAACGGTGACTTGTCACCTAGCAGACCAGGGAACGCAAGTGACCGTAACCTATTCCTATACCGGCCTCACCGAGACCGCAATCCAAAAGAATCTAACGGCCATAAACCAGATCTTTACATCCGACCTCAAAGATTGGGAGACCGCTATCAACTATTACCTCTCCACCGGAAAACAATTAACTTCATAATACAAATCTAACCCCCTTAGTTATGCCCGCAGTAAACTGGCTCGCTGTTATTGTCGCTGCTTTGTCCACATTCCTGATTGGCGGATTGTGGTATTCGCCCGCCGTGTTCGGGAAAGCATGGATGAAAGAAAATGGATTCACCGAAGAGAGTATGAGAGGAGGAAACATGGTAAAGATATTCGGCCTTGCCTTCGTTCTCGGGCTCGTATCGGCCATAAACCTGGCAATGTTCCTCAGCCAGGAGACCAACGTGGCAATGGGTGCATTCTGGGGTTTCCTTGCCGGCTTCGGCTGGGTGGCAACCTTTGTGGGAACTCACTATCTTTTTGAGCGCAGGTCGTTCAAGCTCTTCATTATCAATGCGGGATATAGCGTTGTTGCACTTACCGTGATGGGAGTCATACTCGTCGCGTGGAAATAGTTTAAACCCGCTATCTTTGTTCACTTACGATGAGTGAACAAAGCATTTCCAACTGGGGCCAGGTCCTCCTTTTTATAATAGGGGGACTTGCCTTTGTTACGGCAGCACTGTTGGTTTCAAGGATCATCCGTCCTTCGCGTCCAAATCCAGAAAAGCTTACGTCTTACGAAAGCGGTGAGGATCCCATCGGGTCTCCCTGGGCACAATTCAACATCCGGTTTTATGTGATCGCGCTGGTCTTCCTCCTCTTCGAAGTGGAGATCGTTTTTCTGTTCCCGTGGGCAACCATTTTTTCAAATAAAGAGTTGATCAGGGAAACCGATGGAGCATGGGGATGGTTTGCAATGGGGGAGATGATCGTATTTATCGGGTTGCTTGCACTTGGGTTAGCGTATGCCTGGAGAAATGGCCACCTCGATTGGATAAAATCAACGCCAAGAGTTACTGAATTCAAATCGCCTGTGCCCGGCGAACTATACAAGAAAGTTAATGAGCGATACTCCAGTAAATAAAGAAGACGTCTCAACCTTCGCTTACAAAGAATCTTTTGGCAACAGCGGAGTTATTGTTACAAAAGTCGACAACCTGTTCAACTGGTCGCGACTTTCGTCGCTCTTCCCTATGACTTTCGGTATCGCATGTTGCGCGATCGAGTTCATGAGCACCGGCACGGCCCCATACGACATGGACCGTCTTGGCATGGTTCCCCGCGCAACGCCACGCCAGAGTGATGTGATGATCGTTGCCGGCACTGTAACGTTCAAGATGGCCGACCGCATTAAGCGACTGTATGAACAAATGGCCGAGCCACGTTACGTGATCTCCATGGGCTCGTGTTCCAACTGCGGTGGCCCTTACTGGCAACACGGTTATCATGTTGTGAAAGGTGTCGATCGTATTGTCCCGGTAGACATTTACGTGCCGGGATGTCCTCCACGGCCGGAAGCGTTGATAGGTGGCATCATGAAATTGCACGAGAAGATCCAAAGTGAAAGTCTATGGAATTCCTGAACATCATTTTGGAATCAGATCCTTCGGCAGCCGTTGTGCCGAACTCAACTCCACAGACAATCGCAGTCGATCCGAAGAAATTAATTACGGTAGCAGAAAATCTGTTACGGTCTTCACAAACATATTTCGACCAGCTCTCCTGCGTTACCGGTATCGATAACGGCGTTGAAGCTAAAACTATGGAGGTCATTTATCACCTCTACTCCATTCCATACAACTTTTCTGTCGCATTGAAAGTTATTCTTCCCCGCGAAAATCCTGTCGTTCCTACTTTAAGCAGTGTATGGAAGTCGGCCAACTGGATGGAACGGGAGACCTTCGACATGTATGGCATTGTATTCGAAGGACATCCCGACCTGCGACGCATCCTTATGCCTGCCGACTGGGACGGGTATCCCCTTCGCAAGGATTATAAAGAACAGGAAAAGTATCGCGAGATACAGGTAAAGTATTGATGTTATGGCGCTCCATAAAACCGTAACACAAAACAAAGTTCAGTATCGTTTCAACCCCGATAACCTCGAAGCTTCCGAACCCAATAAGTTCCGGGAAGGTGACCTGCGCTCCGAAGAAATGATCATCAACGTGGGTCCGCAGCACCCGTCAACGCACGGTGTACTTCGACTGGAGGTGATATCCGACGGCGAGATCATTAAAGACGTCGTTCCGCACATTGGTTATCTGCATCGTTGTTTCGAAAAGCACGCCGAAAATCTTCCCTATAACCAGGTGATCCCGTTCGTAGACCGGATGGACTACGTTGCTTCAATGAATTCTGAGCACGCATACGTAATGGGCGTCGAGAAAATGTTGGGTATTACCAACATTCCAAAGAGGATCGAATACATCCGTGTTCTTGTTGCCGAGCTGAACCGTATCGCTTCACACCTGATTGCAGTTGGAACCTACGGGCTCGACATCGGTGCGTTCACACCCATGTTCTGGGCAATGCGCGATCGCGAGCACATACTTCGAATGCTCGAATGGACTTGCGGAGCACGCATGCTCTATAACTATATCTGGATCGGCGGACTGTACTACGACCTGCCAGTTGGCTTCGAAGAGAAATGCACCGAGTTCATCAGTTACTTCAAGCCGAAGCTGAAAGAGCTCGAACAACTGCTGGTCGACAACAAGATCTTTATCGATCGCACCGCGAATGTCGGTGTGCTCCCGCTCGACCTGGCAATCAACTGTGGGGCAACCGGGCCAATGTTGAGAGCCTCCGGGCTTCGTGTCGATTTGCGGAGAACTGACGGATATTCTGCGTATCCCGAACTGGATTTCGAGATACCGATCGGCGAAGGTAAGATGGGAACCGTGGGTGATTGTTGGGACCGTACCTGGGTGCGCGTTCGCGAGATCACCGAGTCGATGAAGATCATAGAGCAGTGTGTGGCCAAACTCACCGGCGAGCATAAGCGCACACGCGACTTCGATCCGCAAGCACTTGTGCCGAAGAAGATCCGGCCCGTCGCACAAGATCTTTATGTGCGCGCAGAAAATCCGAAAGGTGAATTGGGATTCTTCTTCCGTGCCGATGGCCGAAATGATGTTCCATTCCGCTGCAAGGCGCGGTCGTGTTGTTTCGTAAATCTTTCTATACTTCCCGAGCTTTCGAAAGGTGTGTTGATCGCCGACCTTATTGCTATCGTCGGCTCGCTCGATATCGTATTGGGCGAAGTAGATCGCTAATAATTATCTTTACTTACTATGGTGATTCTAAGTGCCAGCCAGATCAGGGCATGGGATGCATACACTCTGGCATTGGAGAGTATTCCATCAATCAATTTGATGGAGCGTGCATGCGTTGCATTTGTAAATTGGTTTGCACCTCGATTCGAAGAGTATAAACTGGATGGCTCCGGATTTGATGTCCATAAAGAAATTGGTGTCGTGTGTGGTACCGGCAATAATGGAGGCGACGGCCTTGGCATTGCACGACTCCTCTTCGAAAGAAAGTTCAAAGTAAAGGTCTGGCTGATCGCTGGTAAAACTCAATCCCAGGATTTCAAGTTGAATCTTGTAAAACTTCCGAAAGAAGTAGATGTTGTTGAAGTGAAAGAGATTGCTTCGTTCAATCCATCCAGTGTATGGCTGATCGATGCACTTTTTGGATCGGGCCTTTCACGACCAGTCGACGGCATTTACTCGCAGGTCATTAAAAGAATGAACCAGTGCAGAGTGGTGTCAGTCGATGTGCCATCCGGTTTGCAAATTGACAAACCATCGACGGGCGATATAGTAAGAGCAAATCACACGATCACGTTCGGGGCAATCAAGTTGCCATTCATGTTTCCGGAATATGGTTCGAATGTCGGGGAGTGGCATTTAGTGGACATTGGTCTTAGCCCCGAATACTTATCCAATCCAAACGTCGAACGGGAATATTCATATATCACCAGCATTGCAGACCTGCTGCATGGCAGTTACAAGTTTGCTCATAAAGGAATGCGTGGTCACGCACTGCTTGTAGCGGGCAGTCTTGGTAAAATGGGAGCTGGTGTCCTTGCTTCACGTGCTGCCCTTCGAAGTGGTGTCGGGCTGTTGACTGTCCACGTTCCGAAAATTGGATACCAGATCATTCAGACTTCTGTTCCCGAAGCCATGGCGTCGGTCGACAAGGACGAAGAAAATTTTTCGCACGTTCCCGACGCGACAAAATTTGATGCGATTGGTGTCGGCCCCGGCCTCGGGATCACTCAATCCACAATTGCCGGCCTTCGAAAACTAATGGAACCCGGTAAGCCGATGGTCCTCGATGCAGATGCGCTTACTATCATCGGCGAGAACCGCGACATGATCAAAAAGATACCGCCTGGCAGCATCCTCACACCACATCCAGGGGAGTTCAGGCGACTTGTCGGCGACTGGACGGACGATTTTCATCGACTCAAGCTTCAACAGGAACTTAGTTTCGAAGGAAAGTGCGTTGTCGTTCTCAAGGGCGCTCACTCTTCGATCACGTCTCCCGACGGCAAGCATGTTTGGTTCAACAGCACGGGCAACGCCGGTATGGCGAAAGGCGGGAGCGGCGACGTCCTGACCGGTGTGCTCACCAGCCTGCTGGCGCAGAAATATTCAAGCACCGAAGCGGCCATCATTGGCGTCTTCGGACACGGTCGTGCTGGCGACCTTGCGGCTGCCAAAATCGGCCAGAATGGTCTTATGGCCAGCGACATTGTAGAATTTTTGGGGCAATCTTTCCGGCGTTAATCCGCACAAAAAAACCGTTCGTCGACAAAACGGGGCGGCAATTCTGCCATTTTGGAGTTTTTCGGAAGGATTTTTAAACCTTTGGCTTACAAATTGTATCTAACGGGTACTAATCCACGTAATAAATAGAAGTGAGGAACGTTACAGCCATATTTTTCATATTCGCCTTCGCGGTTATGGGCATTTCAGCCCAGGCACAGCAGAAGGACGAAGTGAATTCGCAGGGCAATCCTCAGTATACCGTTCAGAATTCCGTATCGGTCTTCCCGAATCCAGCCATCGAATACCTTAACGTTAAGTTCAACGAGCCTATTGCGAAGACTGCTCAACTTACTGTGCACAACGTGATCGGTAACGCTGTTGATGTTGAAGCTGAAACCATAGACGAACACGAGATACGCCTTAAAGTAAAAGACCTCCCGGTAGGTTACTACCTGCTCGCTGTCCGCGACGAAGGTTCGAACAGCCGCAGCACAATAAAATTTCTGAAGCGCTAACCGGCGCTTTTTTTTTGTTCTGAATGGTTTCTATTTTTAATGGTTGAGCTTTGTATTAACCATTGATATCGGCACTACGAGTGCCAAGGTTCTCATAGTGTCCGACACTGGTAAGGTTGTCGCTTCTGCACAAGAATTCTATCCCACCCATTTTCCCCAGCCCGGTTTTGCTGTCCAGGATCCGAAAGTGGTTACCGACGGTATCGTGAAGATCATTCGGCAGGCCAAAGATCAGTTCAGTGGAAAGATCACCGCCATTGGCGTGAGCAGTGCCATGCACAGTCTCATGTCGATCGACGAGAGAGGCAACCCGCTTACACCTCTTATCCTGTGGTCGGACATGAGAAGTACGGAGCAGGCAAAGAAGTTGCAACGCAGCGACACCGGTGCAGCCATTTATAAAGTTACGGGCACTCCAATCCACCCGATGTCGCCGTTGTGCAAGCTCGTGTGGATGAATGAATACGAACCGGAGCTGATAAAGAAAACCTGGAAGTTCATTTCGATCAAAGAATACCTGTTCCTCGTATTGTGCGGTAAGTTTCATATCGATCATTCGGTGGCGTCATCTTCCGGTCTGTTCGATGTTCATAAACTTAGGTGGTCCGAGCAGGCGCTTGCCATTGCTGGCATTCCTTCCGGTAAACTTTCGGATTGTGTTTCGGCGTACGACAAGACTCTTCGCTTGAAGAAAGAGATGGCAACCAGCCTTGGGCTTGATGCCGATACGCCGATCGTTCCGGGTGCAAGCGATGGATGTCTTGCGCACCTTGGCAGCAATGCGATGGAGAAGGGACGGTTGTCGTTAACGATCGGCACTAGCGGAGCGGTCCGCATGGCGTCGAAGACTTATTCCCCTGATCCACATTGCCGCTTGTTCAATTATCGACTCGATGAGGAGAGGTTTATCGCAGGGGGAGCAACTAATAACGGCACAGTGCTGGTTAACTGGTTCTGTAATAATTTTTACTCCGGAAAGACAACCGACATCGTAGAGTTTGCGAAGACAGCATCGTCAGTAGAGGCAGGAGGATGTGGACTGCTTTTCCTTCCATACGTGTTTGGCGAACGTGCTCCGCATTACAACCCCGATCTCCGCGGAGTCTTCTTTGGACTGGCACAGCATCACACCCAGTCGCACCTGATGAGAAGCTTGCTAGAAGGTATTTGCCTCGAGGTCCGGAGTATCGTGGAGAGCGTGGAGCAATCGATTGGCGAGGTGAACGAGATCCTTGCAAGCGGGGGCTTCGTTCGATCGACGCATTGGCTCCAGATCATGGCCGACGTTCTTCAGAAAGAGATCACGGTGCACGACGTCAACGATGCTTCGTCCCTCGGTGCCGCTATGATCGCATTCAAAAGCATGGGTCATAGTGTGACGTTCGATGGCTCCGGGAAGAAGATGGTGTTTAAACCCGACACATCATTAAACTCACTTTACGACGACCTTTATGGTATCTTTTCGCGGTCGACAAGAGCCCTGGCAAATGAGTTCGGTGAGATTGTGAAACTACAACGTTCATAATTTCGGGATGTTTGCCAGAATGTTTTAATTTGTCGCCGAGAGACTCTGTAATTGCTGCTTTAAAAAACCACTCTTCTCATGCAAATAGGGCTAATTGGGTTGGGAAAAATGGGCTATAACCTGGCTCTCAACTTCAAGAAAAATAACCACCAGGTGGTTGCTTTTGATATCAATAAAGCAGCCATGGAAAAGATCGTTAAGGACGGCGTCAACACAGCACCCACAATCAGTGAGCTCACGACCAAAGTCGGTGCTCGCCGGATCATCTGGATCATGGTGCCCGCTGGCAATACCATCGACGTTATCCTTTCAAATCTCAAGACCCATCTTAACCCCGACGATATCGTTATCGATGGCGGCAACTCTCACTTCAAGGATACCCTTGCGCGTGGACGCGACCTCGAAAAGATCGGTGTTCACTATCTCGACTGCGGAACCAGCGGCGGAGTAGAGGGAGCACTTAATGGTGTATGCACGATGATCGGTGGAAAGAAGGAAATCTTTGATTATTGTGAACCACTTTTCAAATCTATATCAGTACCCGACGGTTATCTCTATTGCGGGAAGCTCGGCAGTGGGCACTTCACAAAGATGGTTCACAACGGTATCGAGTATGGAATGATGCAGGCTATCGCCGAAGGTATGGAGGTACTTCATAAGTACAACGACCAGATCGATCTTGCAGCAGTTGCGAAAATGTGGAATCACGGATCAGTTATCCGCAGTTGGTTAATGGAACTGACCGAGAACGCTTTAGCGGGAGATAAAAATCTTCAATCTATAAAGGGCATCATGCACTCCTCTGGCGAAGGCAAGTGGACCGTGGATACAGCCCTTGAGCTTGGCGTTCCAACACCGGTGATTACAATGTCGTTGCTGATGAGATATCGATCCCAGCAAGAAGACACTTTTGCCGGTAAGGTTGTTGCTGCCTTACGAAACCAGTTTGGCGGACACGCTGTGGAGAAGAAGTGACCTCACTTTATTAATGAATGAAGTAATTTCTTCTTCTGTGCTATCCCACGAGCACATAAGCCGTACTTCATTGGTTTTTTCAACCCAAACGTAAAAAGGATATTCTTTTTGAAGAGGCTCAATGATCTCTGCGGGGAAAATTGCAAAAACGCCGTTTGCTTCAACTTTTTGAGTGACCTTAAGTCCGAGGCTGCTTAGTTGTTCGCTTAGCAGTCGGGCAAGCTTGTTTGTGTGCATCGCATTGCGCTTCCAGAGATCGCCAGTAAGTAACGCTTCGAACTGGGTCGCTATAAAACGCATTTTCGAAGCCAGCTGCATTCCCTGTTTGCGGATGTACATGAAGTTGGCGGCCAGCTCTGGTTTGAAGAACACGATCGCTTCCCCAAACATCAGTCCGTTCTTGGTGCCACCGAACGACAGCACGTCGACACCGGCATCGCGGGTGAATTCGCGGAATGTCTTGCCTAACGTGACCGACGCGTTGGCGATACGCGACCCGTCCATGTGGAGATACATATTATTCTCGCGGGCAACCGCACCGAGTGCACGAACCTCGTCGACCGTGTACACGGTAGCGTATTCCGAAGCCTGGCTTATTGAAATAACTTTGGCTTGTGGGTGGTGCTGGTCGCCGATCCGCTGGATCTTTTCCTTTACCTGGGCGGCTGTGATCTTTCCGTCGGGAGAAGGGATGGTGACAAGCTTACAACCCAGGAATTTTTCCGGCGCTGTAGACTCATCCACGTTGATGTGTGCACCTTCGGCACACAAGACCGAATTGAATGATTGCGTGAGCGTGGAAAGCCCAAGTACGTTGGCAGCAGTGCCATTATAAATAAAGAACACTTCAATGTCGTCGCCGAAGTGTTCTTTGAATTTTGAAACTGCTTTAGAAGTATAGTTGTCGTTGCCGTAGGATCCGGCGTGATCGATGTTGGCTTTTTGCAAAGCCTGCATAATCTCCGGATGAACCCCGGAGTAATTATCACTTGCAAAAGCTTTCACCTAGAATGTAACGTTGACGGTCATTGTTTCGCCTTTGCGCTTGAAGGTAACGGGTATGGTTTGTCCCTTCTCGTACTTGCCAAGCGCTTCCATATAGTTCTGGATATCCTTAACCACGACGTCGCCCATCTTTGTGATCACATCGCCAGCTTGCAAGCCTGCTTTTTGTGCGGGTTTGCCTTCAGATACTCCATCTACTTTCAGACCTTCTCCCTCACCTGTGTAGCTGGGCATAATACCCATCGTAACTTTGAATGATGAACGTGTTGACATGGTTTTACTTTTTGTAGTTAAGAATTCAAGTTTGGGAGATGCATCAAGGTCTTCAATTACTTTAACGATCACGTTAAGAACATCAACTTCGCCTTCAGCGTTGATCTTATCCCAATCGTCGGAAGGTTTGTGATAGTCGGTGTGCGATCCTGTGAAGAAGTGAAGCACGGGAATGTTCTTCAGGTAGAACGAGGTGTGGTCAGAAGGACCTGTACCCGATGAGTCGGTCTTGATCTTAACCTTATCGTTCGAAAGTTTTTGCAGCAGGGGTTCCCATACCGGGCTCGTACCTGAACCGCTCACCGAGAGCGCTTTGGTGTCGGGCGACAACCGTCCGACCATATCCAGATTGATCATGTAGTTCACTTTCGAGAGATCGATGGTCGGGTGATCTGTGAAATATTTCGACCCGTAGAGCCCGAGTTCTTCACCGCTGAAGCAGAGGAACAGGAAGTTGTACTTTTCTTTTTTGCCGTTGTTTTGAAAGTAGCGTGCGAGCTCGATCACGCCGGCAGTTCCCGAAGCATTATCGTCGGCACCGTTGTGGATCTTGTTCGCGGGATTGGGGTCGAGCGAGCTGCCGTCGTTACCCAAGCCCAGGTGATCGTAGTGAGCCCCAATAATAATTGTGTTCTCCGCACCGTTATCGATATAACCGGCAATGTTTGTCGCAGTACCTTCGGTCCCGGTGCCATGAACACCGCCTTTGAAGGGAAACGGCTGGTCGTAACCATTCTCTCCTTTGGGAAGAAGCTTTATCTTTTTGAACTCCGACTCGATATAGTCGTTGGCTTTTTTCTCACCGGCAGAACCTGTTCCGCGGCCTTCGTAAGCATCGCTGGCGAGAGTTTTAATGTGTGCTTTGATCTTGTTCGGTTCGATCTTTTGAGCGTTAGCTACAAAGGCGAAAACAAGCAGAATGAGCAGTATTGCGGGGTATTTTTTCATAAAAACAGTAAAATGGGCCGTAATTTAATTTTTATCTGGGTACCCAAACGCCTATTTTTGGAATATTCATGCCGTTTTATGAAGCATAAAACGATCGTTCTGACACTGATAGCCTGCATCACACTCTTCGCGAGTTGCGCTGAAGAAACATGCCCCGTTGCCTTTGGGTCAAAGCCGGAGTACTCACTCCGTAAAAAAGCGAGAGTGAAGTACCACACGAAGCGCAAGCCCACTCCGTCACTAATTCACGTGACACGCGTGAACTACAACCCTGATAGTTTTAAATAGTTTAGAATTCTGCGTTACCCGGGAACCTTGGATAAGGAATAACGTCCCTGATGTTTGTCATTCCGGTTACGAATAACATCAGTCGCTCGAAGCCTAATCCAAACCCGCTGTGCGGAGCCGATCCATACTTGCGCAGATCCATGTACCACCACAGATCTTTTTCAGGAAGCTTAAGCTCGTTCACCCTGGCGAGTAATCGTTCGTAACGTTCTTCGCGTTGTGAGCCACCGATGATCTCACCGATACCGGGGAACAAAACATCCATTGCTGCCACGGTCTTTCCGTCTTCGTTCTGTCGCATGTAGAACGACTTGATCTCTTTCGGATAGTTGTAGAGGATAACCGGTTTCTTGAAATGTTTCTCGACGAGATATCGTTCGTGTTCGCTTTGCAGATCGGCACCCCACTGATCGATGATGAATGAGAATTTCTTCTTCTTGTTCGGGTTTGAATTGCGAAGGATGTCGATTGCTTCCGTGTATGAAAGACGCTGGAAGTCGTTCTCCATGACGAACTTCAATCGCTGAATGAGTGAAAGCTCGTTGCGTTGATCTTGCGGTTTCTGGGCATCTTCTTCCGTGGCACGTTTGTCGAGGAACTCGAGGTCTTCGGCGCAGTTCTCCAATGCATACTTTACCAGGTACTGAAGAAAGTCCTGTGCAAGTTTCATGTTGTCTTGCAGGTCGTAGAATGCCATCTCGGGTTCGATCATCCAGAATTCAGCGAGGTGACGGGCGGTGTTTGAGTTCTCCGCACGGAACGTGGGGCCGAATGTATAGATCTCGCCTAACGCAAGTGCATACGTTTCACCTTCCAGCTGGCCGGATACGGTGAGGTTGGTTTCTTTTCCGAAGAAATCTTTCTTGTGGTCGATGTGTCCATTCTCGTCGCGGGGAGGATTGGTTGCATCGAGTGTTGTAACGCGGAACATTGCGCCGGCACCTTCGGCATCGGAACCGGTGATGACTGGTGTATGAAGATAGAAGAACCCGCGATCGTTAAAGAACTTGTGTATGGCGAATGCCATCGCGTGACGCATCCTCATTACGGCACCGAATGTATTGGTACGTCCGCGGAGATAGGCGATCTCCCGAAGGAATTCGAGTGAGTGTTTTTTTGGTTGCAACGGAAACTTCTCTGCATCGCAGTCGCCCAGGATCTCGATGGTCTGTGCTTTCACTTCGACAGCCTGTCCCTTTGCGGGAGAGGGAATGAGCTCGCCGGTAACTGAAATACAAGCGCCGGTGGTGATGCGTTTCAGGAGGGCTTCGTCGAACGAATTCAATGCGGCAACTGCCTGTATATTTTGAATTGTTGAACCATCGTTGATCGCAATAAACTGGTTGTTGCGAAAGGTTCTAACCCAGCCACGCACCGTGACGGTCTGTCCGGAGGGCGTTGTACTCAATAATTCTTTAATTTTTTTTCTTTCCATGAGCCAAAAAGATGGCTGCAAAAAAACGCATTTTATGGGCTTTATCAAAGCATATTGGGTAATACACTGCTCAAGGTGAGGCGCACACTGGGGTAGTTAGTTCTCAAGGAAAATTTCTAAGAAATTACCCATGATTTCGTGCTTGTGAATGCCAATTTAATTAGGGTAAATTTGACCAAGGGAAAAGATAAATGCAGAGACTAGGACTAAATCAATCATTACAACAGAAGCTGTCACCGCAGCAGATACAGTTCATTAAACTGTTGCAGGTGCCTACAGCAGAGCTCGAAGCAAGAGTGGAGGAGGAGTTGGAGTTGAATCCCGTTCTTGAAGAAGGATCATCGGAAGATAATGAGGCAGAAACCCCTGAAACACAGGAGGCCGAAGCAGAAACACCTGAGTCTTCGGACGACAGCCAGGAAGAAGCGCCCACATCCTCCGAAGAAGATATCGACATAAAAGATTATCTCCGCGACGACGACTATAGCGGTTACAAAACATATGACGGCGACGACGACGAAGACAAGGAAATGCCGATCGCCACATCAAGCTCGTTACAGGAGACACTCGTTACCCAACTCGGCTTTCTCGGACTCGACGACAGAAAGTATGCCATCGGGAAACAACTGATCGGCAGTATCGAAGGCGACGGATACATTCGTCGCGATCTCGAAGCGATCGTTAACGACCTGGCATTCTCACAAAACATTCACACCAGCCTCGAAGAAGTTGAAGACATACTCCTGATGATACAGCGGTTCGACCCGGCTGGTATCGCCGCGAGAAGCCTCCAGGAATGTCTGATGCTGCAACTCGAGCGCATGGACGATGGCCAGGACGTGGACGTGATCGTTGCAAAAAGAATTCTTACCGAGTGCTACGACGAATTCACAAAGAAACATTATCCGAAGATCCTCAAGAAGCTCGATCTCGACGATGAAGAATATATCAAGGATGCCATCGAGCTCATCGTTCGTCTGAATCCTAAACCCGGAGGTGAAAGCGTTTCGGGTATGGTGAAGAACCAGTATGTGATCCCGGACTTTATTCTCAACAACAACAACGGAAAGCTCGAACTGTCACTGAACTCACGCAATGCTCCCGAGCTTCGCATCAGCCGTTCGTATTCTGAAATGTTCAAGGCTTACGACAAGAGCGACAAAAAAGACAAAAAGTTGAAAGAAGCCGTGAGCTTCGTAAAGCAAAAGCTCGACGCAGCCAAATGGTTTATCGATGCCATCAAGCAACGTCAGCAAACATTGCTGAAGACCATGCGGGCAATCGTCGACTTCCAGTACGATTATTTCCTGGAAGGCGATGAGACCAAGCTGAAGCCGATGATCCTTAAAGACATCGCACAGATGATCAACATGGACATATCGACTGTAAGCCGCGTGGCAAGCAGTAAAACTGTTCAGACCGATTTTGGCGTTTATCCCCTGAAGTATTTCTTCTCGGAAGGTATAGCTACCGATTCGGGCGAAGAAGTAAGCAGCCGGGAAGTGAAACAGATCATCAAGGAATTGATCGAGCAGGAGGACAAGGGGAAGCCCTATTCTGATGACAAACTGGAAGAGCTATTGAACCAAAAAGGTTATAATATTGCAAGGCGGACGGTGGCAAAATATCGTGAACAAATGAACATACCAGTAGCCCGTCTTCGCAAGGAGCTCTGATGAATCGTTTAGCAATGTTTTTTTCGGTGGTCTTTCACCCCTTGTTGATGACCACCTACCTTTTCGTAGTCCTTTCTTTTTACCTGCCGGGCATGCTCCAGCCGATTCGTCCCGGGTGGCTGGTGTTCCTGATCTTCCTCATGACGTTCGTGCTGCCTTCGTTGAACTTTGTGTTCTTCAGGATCACCGGAACGATCAAGGATCTGAATCTTTTCAAACGTACAGACCGGATATTGCCATTCGCGTTCATCACGATCCTGTATTGCGTGGTGACGTTCATGTTCTACTGGAAGTTCCCGGTTCCTAATGTGCTTCGCCTACTGTCGATCGTCACCCTCATGGTGATCGTTTCGGCAGTGATCACTTTATTTTACAAGGTGAGTGTACATAGCGTGGCCGCATGTGGCATCATCGGTATCCTGCTTCCGCTGAATAATGCGTCGGAGCAGGGTCTTTTATTGTACCCGACAATTGCCGCCCTGGTCATCGCGGGCATCGTGATGTCGTCACGTCTTCAGTTGAATGCGCATGTTCTTCGCGAAGTGTTGTTTGGAGCGCTGCTGGGCTTTACGATCGGCTTCGGCGGCGTCATCTATTTATTCCGACTTTAGATTTACAGCAGGGTTCGTGAGTGAAGCACGGATCGACTGATAGCTGACGGTAGCCAATGCAACCCCGATCGCTGTTGCGCCTGTAAGTATGAATACATCCGCAGTGATCGTGACCTTGTACGCATAATCGACCAGCCACAGGTTCATCATATACCACGCGAGCGGCGCAGCAAGCGCAAAAGAGATTATCACCAGCACAACAAAACTTTGGGTAAGAAGACGTAAGATGCTTGTGGTCGAAGCACCCAGCACAAGCCGGATGCTGATCTCTTTGCTACGTTGCTGGATCAGGAATGCCGACAGTCCAAACAAACCAAGACTTGCAACAACGATGGCGAGTGTTGCAAAGACCGTTACCACCAATCCAAATCGTTTCACATCGTCGTAGGTGCGTGCATATTCATCGTCGAGGAATGAGATGCGCACGGGTTGGTGTGGTGAGAACTTGTTCCACACGCCGGTGATCGATCCGATCGAAGCGGCGAGGTCGTTCGATTTGACCCTTACCGCAATTGACTTTAGATTTCTTTTTACCATCAGGCTGATCGGCGAAATGGGTCTTTTCAAAGATTCGAAGTGAAAGTCTTCGAGCACACCGATAACTGTAAATGCTCCGTAATAGTTTCGGATCCTGGACCCGACAGGATTTGTAAGGTGCAACTCTTTGGCGAGTTGCTGGTTTATGATGATCGCAGCCGTGTCGGATGCAAACTTCTCTGAAAAGTCGCGGCCGTCGATGATCTTCAATCCCATCGTTTTAACGTAGTCATGATCGACGGACCATTGCTGTGCAGTTGTGTGAAGGTCGTACTCCGAACGACCATCGGGCCAGTGTGATCCGCCGTTTCTCAATGAGCTTTCGACGGGAAGGTAGCCGCCCAGGCTGACAGCTTCGACGTCGGCAAGTTGTGTAAGTTCCTCCTTCAGGGGAATTGCTTTATCGAAAAGAGTATGTGTTCCTTCAAGGATCAACACACGATCTTTATCGAAGCCAAGCTTTTTGTTCAGAAGATAATCCATCTGCCTGCTCACGATTATCGTTCCGATTATAAGTGTGATCGAGATAGTGAACTGAAAGATCACCAGTGTACTGCGCAACGTCGTTTTCGCGCCACCAGTGGTCACGGTTCCTTTCAAAACTTTCGCAGGTGCAAATGCCGACAGGTAGAACGATGGATAGATCCCAGCTATAAGTCCGATGAGGAGACTCGCTCCCAGCAACAATGGGATCAACATAGGTTCCTGCCATGGAAATGAAAGCGAGCGCCCAACGAGGCCATTGAATGCCGGAACCGCCACTGCAGCCATCGCTGCGCCGAGTACGATTGCAAAGAAGCTGAACATCCACGACTCTGCCAGGAACTGACGGACCAGCCCCGACCTCAGCGACCCAATAACCTTACGTATGCCTACTTCCTTCGCCCTGCTTGCGGATCTTGCGGTAGACAAGTTGATAAAGTTGATGCAGGCGAGGAACAGGATGAACATCGCGATGCTCCCGAATAACCAAATAAGCCTGATGTCGCCGTGATTAAGGCCGTCGTGGACACCCTCCAGGTTCATATAGATATCGTAGATGGGCTGCAGTTCCAGGTGCATGGATTTTAACCACGCGATGTGTGCTTTATCGTCGGCGTTTTTCATCGCTTCGTCCATCATGTATGTGTCGATGATCGACGAGATCTTTTTTTCAACATCTGATACGTTGGCATCCTCCCGCAGTCGAACATAGTTTGTAAAGTTCTGACAGCACCAACTGTCTTCTTCGCCCGGCCAGAGACCGCCGGGAGGTGTTGTTAGAATGAAATCATAATTGAGATGGGATTGACCGAAGTCTTCGACAACTCCCGTTATCGTAAATGTGTCTTCCGGTTCGTCATTCAGGATCAATCCCTTTCCCACCGGATCTTCGCCAGGAAAATATTTATCCGCTTTCTTCCGGGTGATCACAATGCTGTGAGGCTGAGTGAGGGCACGGGATGGATTTCCATAGATGAATGGTACTTCGAGGATCTCGAGTAGTCCCTGGTTCATGTACACCAGGCCGGTCTCGTGAGTATTGTCGAGCCGGTCGGTTCGGCGTATCTCTGCACCGCCGGCTCCCAACTGAGGTATGTCGGCATAGTGCCCGCTGATCTCTATTTCAGGAAAGTTTTCTTTCAACACTTTCGACATCGGATGCGAGAAATCCACACCACGCTCGTCCGTACCATCGTAATTGGCAACACGGTTTACGCGAAATATCCGGTCCTTGTTAACGTAAAATGAATCGTAGCTCAGTTCTCCTTTAATATAGAGAGCCAGTAACATGCATGCAGCAATACCTAACGCAAACCCGCCGATGTTAATGGCCGAATACATACTGTTGCGGGTCATGTTTCGCCAGCCAATCGTAAAGTAGTTTTTCAGCATATGGAATGTGAAGAGTTTATGGAATACAGTTCTTCGCAACGCAAAAGGCCGGATGTATTGAAACACCTCGTACCAGTAATTCAGCTTCGCCCTACGGAGCGAACGAGTCTTTATTGTTTGGAAGAATTTTTCCTCGAGGTCGCCCATGACCTCTTCCGCCAGGTCTTCTTTCAAAAAGAAAAGCAGAAACTTTCTAGCCAGACGAGGAGGTATACGATTGGAGTTCTGCAATTGTTACTAAATTGTAGAACAAATATAGAAAATGTCACCAGTTAAAAAAGTAAAAGTTAAAAACGGGCTCCCGCCCAGCCTCTGCCTGCGTTAGCCAATTTTTAACTTTTAACTATAACTTTTATTTCTTAGTGCTCTATTGGTTTCGGTTTTGGTTGAGGCTCTTCCAGGTGGAGGCGCTCAAGATCTTGTGTCGCCGGGCCGTTGAGGACTTCGCCATCTACTGAATAGCGCGCCCCGTGACAGGGACAATCCCAGCTTTGTTCTGCGAGGTTCCACGTTACCGAACATCCAAGGTGTGTACACACGGGTCGCACTGCGTGCAGGCCTCCATGAATGTCTTTGTGAATGGCTACACTCTCGTCGTTGAATTTCACGACCCTGCCTTCGCCGGGAGCGAGGTCGGCTGTTTCTTCGAGTTCATCGAGTGGAAGCCACTTGTGAGAATACTGGCGCACAACATCGGCGTTGTGAGATATAAAGTTTGTGAAACCTGCAACAGGTTTAATGCGCGACGGATGGAACACGCCCTGGTAAGGGTCGGGCAATTTCATGATCAGGTGACTGATCACCCGTGCTGCGACCTGGCTGTAGGTCATACCGTTTCCGCCAAAGCCGGTAGCAACGAAAACATTCTCGTCCTTGCCGGGAAGATGACCGATATAAGGCAGGCCATCGACGGATTCGTAATACTGTGATGACCAGCGATTCGTGATCTCTTCAACGTTGAAGTGCGAGCGAATGTGCGCTTCCAACTGCATGAAGGATTCTTCAGTGTTAGACTTGTGTGCCGTTTTGTGATCGTAACCACCTACGATGAGATGATTGGCCCCGTTGATGTTTTGGGTGCGGTAGTAGTGGTAAGGATCTTTCATGTCGTAGATCAATCCTTCGGGATATTCGCCGCCCGCGAGGCGTACGCTCATGGCGTAGCTACGGTTGGGCACACAACGCAGGTGCAACAGGTTTACTCCCGGCGGGATGTGCGTGGCGAACACGAACGACTTTGCAGTAAACACCCCGTCGGTAGTTTCGACCTGGAGCGGTTCGTTTCCGGTTACGTCATTCACACGGCAGTTCTGGCGGATCACGCCACCGGCTTTTTCGAACTCGCGGGCGAGTCCATATACATAGTCTATCGGGCTGAACTTCGCCTGGTGCTTGAACATAAGCACATTGTCGTAGCTGAACGCGATGGGCAGATTTTCCACAAATTCCGATTCGATACCCACATCTCTACATGCCTCGTGGATCGATTGAAGCTCGTTGTTCTCTTTCCGGTTGGTTGAGTACATGTAACCGTTGGCTTCGCTGTATCCACACTCGATGTTGAACTTGGAGATGTTTTCGGCAATAAGCGCGAGTGCATCCTTGGCGGCAGTTGCAACGAGCTTGGCTTTGTCTTTGCCAAAATCGTCGATGATCTGCGGATATGGTGTATCAAGTAACGTATTGAGGTGAGCAGTTGTACCTCCTGTTGTTCCGAAGCCGATGTGCCATGAGTCGAAGATGATACATGACTTGCCCAGGCGCTGAAGTAATAGTCCAGTTGTGAGGCCAGTTATGCCGCCTCCTGCGATTGCTACATCAAACGACCGTTGGTCGGAAACAAGGGTTGGTTTGAATCCATTGGCGTTGGATTGCCATAAGCTTATAGTGTTACCGTCTCGTGTAATCATGACCGGATTTTTGGTTTTGTCTGTAATTGAAAAAAAACGGACGGGAGAGGTTAAAAATGTGGACTGTCGGTCAGGAGATGACAGTCCACAGTATAATTTGTTTTGGCGTGTGCGGTAGTGATTCTCTCTTGTCAGGAGTATCTATCTGTATTTCGCCTGCTGATGCGCCTGTCCAAACGCACACGCCAAAGATCTTAAGTCTATTCTTTGAAAAATCCCGTTGTATACCTCCCAATCCCACATATCTCCACGCATTGTATACAACGGGATGTCTTAACGAGTATTAAAATTTGTGCCATATTTTATTTATGCGGTGGTTACATGCGACGCGCGCATCATTGTGAACGTTTGTTTCATTTTAGTGACAACGTTGGGGAACGATGTTGTAGCATCACCCCAGTTCCAGCGGTATAGTTTTTGGAGTTTCATGAATTCATCTAATGCAAATCTTATGCGTGATAAACTCGGTATCGCCCTGGTTGGACTTGGCAACTATGCGACCAAACAACTCGCACCCGCCCTGGCGAAGACAAAACATTGTTACCTCGCAGGCATCGTTACGGGCTCACCTGAAAAGGCTGAAAAGTGGAAGAAGAAATACGACATTCCCGGTAATAACGTCTATGACTATACGACCTTCGATCAGATCAGCGACAACCCCGATATAGACATTATATATGTGGTGCTCCCGAACTCAATGCATAAGGAATACGTGATTCGGGCAGCACGCGCCGGCAAGCATGTTATCTGTGAAAAACCGATGGCCCTTTCGGTTGAGGACTGCGACGAGATGATCGAAGCGTGCAAATCGGCCGGCAGGATGCTGTCGATCGGCTACCGCCTTCACTTTGAGCCACACAACAAGGAAATGATGAGGCTCGGCCAGGAAGAAGTATTCGGTAAAGTGCGATCGGTGCAGGCGGAAGACGGGATGAGTGATGTGAAAGGGTGGCGCCTCGACAAAGAACTGGCAGGTGGCGGACCATTGATGGATGTGGGTATATACTGTGTGCAGGGTGTACGTTATACGACAGGCAAGGAACCTGTTGCCGTTACCGCCACCGAAGGGCCGAAGCACGACGCAGGGAAGTTCAAGAATATCGAGGAGTCGTTAACCTTTGAGCTCGAAATGCCCGATGGAGTGAAAGGTTTATGCAAGACAAGTTATTCCGAAGATCTCAACGTGCTGCGGGCTGAAGCGGAGGACGGTTGGTTCGAAGTCGAGCCGGCATACGAGTACAAAGGTATCGAAGGCGACACAAGCTCGGGCAGAATGAAACTGCCGAAGGTCAACCAGCAGGCCCGGCAGATGGACGACTTCGCCCTGGCCATTAAAGACAACCGACCCACTCCGGTACCGGGCGAGATGGGCCGGCAGGACATTCGAATATTGTCGGCTATCTATAAAGCCATGGAGACAGGTGAACGCGTAACCCTTTAGCTATACCTATGGTCAAGAAATCATCATACAACACCTTCAAAGAGTTCGAGGGAAAGCGATACACAGGCATGCAGATCGGTCGCAGCCACAAGTGGAATTACGACAAGGGTGTATGGAAGGAGACAAAGGTGACGCCCGACCGCTGGGAGATCACTTACAGTGTTACCAAACGGAGAGCAGGTCACGCGCCGGAAGGAACAGGTGCCCCTGTAGGAACTGCTTATCACTGGTTCATTTTATCGCATCAGTTTGTTGAAAAGCTGAATGCCAACGACTACTCGACTTCGATGGTCGGATTGAAGTTTAAACTTGCACATAAACGGGCGGCTAACAACAAGTGGAGTGCATCCGAGAATACAAGGCGAAAGAACCTTATTAAGATCTTGAAAGGATTCATCGTCGAGCTCGAGAAGGAACCAGAGAAGGCTATACCCGTGCCCCTCGAATTTCAATACAAGGGCAAGGAGTACAAAGGGATGGGAGTTCCGGTGATGTCGAGCTGCGAGAATGGAATTTGTCAACAGTTGGATGTTACCCTAAACAACAAACACCTGGGTGTTATTAAGTGCACGAAGAAAGGATGGAAGCTTACGGATGTTCCCCAGGGATTGGTGAATGCGATCGGGCAGGAAGTGTTTCAGTGGTATGAGTAATTAAAGCCCCACTGAGGGAACAGAAGTTCTGTAACGGTAGAAAACATTCCCCGGTTGCATTGATTTAATGACGCACGCCATCGGTTTACAAAAACTTAATCATCCCCACTTACCCTGGTTTACCATGAATGCTTTCAACAGGAGCAGGCTTGTAATCTAACCTTAGGAAAGCAAACGATTGTTATTCTATTATGATCGTAATCATTATTTGATCTCTTCATGGTTTAGGAATTGCCAATCGCTGCCCGTTAACAACTACCAATCATGCAGCATTCAAGAAATAGAAGGGGAAACTCTTTCCAGGAAAGAGATTCTGAAGGTCGTTTTGAATCCAGAAGGGAAAGCAACAACGGCGGATATAATGGATACAACGACTACCAGGACGAAGATCGCTACAATGGAAGAAGAGGCGGCGAGGAAGGACAAGAAGATGATTACGATGAGTATCCTCAAGGCCGTGGACGCGGATATGAGGAGGAGGAAGACGACTACCGCAACGAGAACGAAGATCAATACAACGACCGCTATAACGACTACGAGGACCGCGAACGCGGGTACGATAGTAACCGCGAAAGAGATCAGGACTACGATCGAAACTCTGATCGCCGCAACTATGGCAACCAGGGATATTCAAACCAGGGAGGTTATGGTCAAAGGAGCCAGGGAGGATCACAGTGGGGGCAAAGTCGTGGTGGACAAGGCTACGGTAACCAGGGCTATGGCAATGATGGTTACAGCAATCAAGGCTACGGCAACCAGGGTGGACGGGGTCAATACTCCGAACGCAATGGGGGATATCGCAATGGTCGAAACGAAGGCAACGGCCGTAACGAGGGCAATAGCCGCAATGAAGGCAATGGTCGTAATGAAGGCAACCGCTCGTCGCGTGGCGGCAGCAATCGCGGAGGCAGCAACCATCGTGGTTTTGAAACAATGCCTCGCAACGAGGTAAGGCGAATCGCATCAATGGGTGGCAGGGCATCGCAACGCTCTCGCAGGGTGAGCAGCCGTCGCCGTTCGTCACGATAAGTTCAAAGACATGAAGAAAGTCGCAAGCAAAAAGACAAAAAAGAAAACTATGGCTACAAAAGCTCAAAGCTCTTCCGACGACAAGAGGTCACAGGAAGGCAATAACAAGCAGGAAGGCGCTAACGGCAATATGAATAAGCAAAACGGTCGCGGCAGCCAGCAAGGCGGCGAACAAACCCTCCACACCTTACTCGAAACTGGTCTGAAAGATATTTATAGTGCGGAGAAGCAGCTGGTAGAAGCTCTGCCGGAAGTTATCCAGGCTGTTGATGATGAGGAGCTCGAAGAGGCAGTAACAAACCACCTCGAACAGACGAAGAAGCATGTTCAAAGGCTCGAAAAAGTATTCGAACGGCTGGGCCTCCAGAAGGAAAGCGAAGAAAAATGCAAGGCAATGGAAGGACTTGTTGAAGAATCTAAAAAGGTTATCCAGGAATTTCAGCGCGGCCCGGTTCGCGATGCAGCATTGATCATCGGGTGTCAAAAGATTGAGCACTACGAGATCGCATCCTACGGTTCACTGTGTGAGCTGGCGGATGTTCTTGAAGAGGAAAGGATCGGGGATCTTCTCGGTCGTACACTCGAAGAAGAGGAAGATACCGATGAGTTGCTCTCGGAGATCGCACAAGACGTAAATGATCAGGCGGCAGAGATGTCGTTCCAGGAACAGGAAGAATTTCGTTGATTACCTAAACCGTGTTTTATTAAATGGCCTGCTACTTGTGGTGGGTCATTTTTTTTGGCAGAAACTTTTTCATCATTAAATATTAAAGCTATGGCAAAGTATTCAAAGGGTGCGTCGAAGAATGTACGTAGTGCAATGAAGCGCAAGAAAGCGGGTACGTTGAGAAGCGGCAGGAGTGGAAAGAAAGTTACAAGCCGTAAGCAGGCTATCGCGATCGGCCTTTCTGAAGCAAGAAAAAAGGGGGCAAAAGTTCCAAAGAAAAAAGAAAGTTAAAAGCCGGTAAGGTTTTCATTGGAACTTCAGGTTGGAACTACAAACACTGGGTCGGAAGGTTTTATCCGCAACGGATCGACCTTGCGCACTACACCAGGTATTTTCAGACCGTCGAGATCAATAATTCTTTTTACAAGTTGCCGTCTCGCGAGGTTTTTGAAACGTGGCGTGACGCAACACCGGAAAATTTCGTCTTCGCGGTAAAAGCCGGCCGCTTTATTACTCACATGAAAAAGCTGAAGGATGCCGGTCCGGCGTTCGACAGGTTTCTTAACAACGTTGTTGGGCTTGGAAACAAACTCGGACCTGTTCTTTTTCAGTTGCCGCCGACGTGGAATCTAAATCTCGAACGTCTTGAGTCGTTCCTTAAAGTATTGCACAAAGACCTCAGGTACGCCTTTGAGTTCAGGAATGAGACCTGGTATGTTGACGCGGTGTATAAGTTACTCGGGAAGTACAACTGTTCTTTCTGCATTTACGAACTGAACGGTCATCTATCTCCATCCGAGATCACTGCGGATTTTGTATATGTAAGGCTACACGGGCCGGGCGGAAAATACCAGGGGAGTTATAACAACACTGTGCTGACGGAATGGGCTGAAAGGATCGACGGGTGGAGTAAAAACGGTAAAGACGTCTACTTATACTTTGACAACGACGACAGCGCCTATGCTGTTGCCAACGCCCTTACTATAAAAGAGAAGAGGTTATTTTAGTGGTCTTTCGTTTTATTGAATTACCAGGAAAATAACCTCTTGACATTAAACCTGTGTCCTTGCGCTGGCATTACCCAGAATCAAGTTCATGGGATATTTCTCAGGCCAACTCTGTTGAAGAATCCGAAGACTCTAAAGTATGAGTTGTGAGCCACTCCCTTCTTCAAGGTCTAACGTCTGCAATTACCCAACAACTATGCCACATGGCAAACGGGCGTGAAACCCCGAGTGAGTAATATTTAACTTTTGTTAATGCGATCATTGACAACAACGTGAGGAATTAATTGCGAGTAAAAATTAGAATGTTGCGGTGAATGATAAGGTATAAAGGTTTGGTTAGAATTTTGTTAAACTCTTTTCATAAGAAATGAAAAAACTAACAACTATGAAAAAGATAATGTTAAATGCAGCGATACTTGCCAGCGTACTTTTCCTGGCAACATCTTGCGGAGATCGTAGCACTGCTAACAATGATGCAGAAGACAGTAAAGAAGTAGCCAAAGAAGAGAATGATGCAAAGTTCGATGACACTGCAATCGAGGACGACACGAAGTTTGCCGTTAAGGCAGCTGACGGTGGCATGCTCGAAGTGAAACTTGGCGAGCTCGCTCAAACCAAGGGTGTTAGCTCTGAAGTGAAAGCACTCGGTAAAATGTTGGTTGATGAACATTCAAAAGCTAACGAAGAACTGAAGGCCATTGCAGCTCAAAAGAACATTTCATTGCCGACTTCGATGAGCGAAGAGTGCCAGGAGACTTACAACGACCTTGCAAGCAAGAGCGGTACGGAATTCGACGAAGCTTTTGCTGAAGCGATGGTAAAGGATCACAAGAAAGATCTTGATGCCTTTAAGAAACAGGCCGATAAGGGTGAAGACCCCGATCTCAAAGCCTGGGCAGCAGGAAAAGTATCTACGTTGGAACACCACCTCGATATGGCGAAGAGCGCTGAAGAGGCTGTTGACAACAACAAGAAGTCAAGCGGCAAGCTATAAGCTATAACAGTCGTTTGATTTAATCAGTGTAGAAGCTCGTCCGATGGGCGAGCTTCTACCTGTAATATGTGCAGCACCCGATGCACAATAGGAGAGAGGAACACACCCGTAATACTCAGGAAAGCAATTCCACTG
>DASRSO010000194.1:0-87817 GCA_035656375.1 Cyclobacteriaceae bacterium
CTGAAGGGTATTCAATCAACGGTGTTACGCTTGACGGTACACGCACTGTAACCAATGTAACATCGGGTAATGGCCCGGTCCAGAAGTTCACTATTACACTGGCCAATGGCAAAGCAATTTGGGCTAATGGCGACGATGCCACCCGCGAGGTCAGCCTTACGCGCGAATGGGATCCTTCTACCGGCCAATGGACCGTTACAGGGGAGGCCAATGGCACCAACCGCAACAATGCAGCGTATGAGATGAAAATAACGAAGGCTCTCGTCTATAAAAGAGAGTGTGCAATAAGGAACAAGGTGTTCATGGCAGTGGAAGGAACGAAAGAACTGACAGTCGATGGGAAGCTTATTACAATCGATTATGGGGCAGGAGATTGCGACCGAATGGTAACAGTAACAGTTGACAGTCAATCACGGCAGGTAGAGGTGAAGGGTGACATCTAACGATTAATCAACTTGTTATGTATTAGAGTCCCGTGATTATATCATGGGACTCTTCACTTTAATGATGTTTATGTTGGTCATTCATTATCAATATGTTTTATTTGTAGTTTAATCCTGTACTTATACATGACATCATACCTTGAGTTGATGCGTGACATTCTCGAGAAGGGTACTTCAAAGACCGACAGAACGGGTACAGGAACGGTGTCGGTATTCGGAAGGCAGATGCGTTTCGACCTCTCTAAAGGCTTTCCCCTCGTTACAACCAAGAAACTTCACCTTCGCTCGATCATCTATGAGCTCCTTTGGTTCTTAAGGGGAGAGACTAACATCAAGTACCTGAATGATAATGGTGTTTCAATATGGGACGAATGGGCCGATGAGAACGGCGAGCTTGGTCCCGTATATGGCAGCCAGTGGAGAAGCTGGCCCACACCCGATGGTGGTCATATAGACCAGATCGCAAAGGTTATTCATCAAATAAAGACAAAACCAGACTCAAGACGGCATATCGTTACTGCATGGAACCCGGCTGAAGTAGATAACATGGCTCTCCCTCCGTGCCATGCACTCTTCCAGTTCTATGTAGCCGATGGTACGTTGTCGTGTCAGCTATACCAAAGAAGTGCAGACTTCTTCCTGGGTGTACCATTCAATATCGCCAGTTATGCGCTTTTAACACATATGGTAGCACACCAGTGCGACCTTAAAGCGGGTGAGTTCGTTTGGACCGGGGGCGATGTACATCTTTACAGCAATCATTTTGATCAGACAAGGCTTCAACTTAGCAGGGAGCCGCTGCCACTACCCACATTGGTGATCAAAAGAAAGCCATCAACGATCTTCGAATACCAGTTCGAAGACTTCGAAATATTGAACTATCAGGCCCATCCCTCAATAAAGGCCCCAATAGCGGTATAGCTTTACATCAATGCGCTCAATGCGAAAGAAAAACATATGACATCGAGGGAACTGAAGGACTCATACGTAGTTTGGGTACTTGCTCCCTTCCTCGAGACGGACGATCCGGAACTTCAGTACTACTATGACTTCACTCAAAGTCATGGTGAGTACACGAAAGTGTTCGAAGAGATCGGCTGCGAATGGCATTGGGTAACCATTACCATCAATAACATCGACGAGACCCTCGATAAAATTGCTAATTATAATAGCAATAAGAAGAGTGTAGTCATTAACCTTTGCGACGGCGACGAGACCAATGCCGTTCCCGGGCTCTCGGTTATCAAAGGTTTGAACAGGAGAAACATCATCTATACCGGCTCCGATGAGTTCTTTTATACCATTACCACCTCGAAGATCCCTATGAAAGAGGCCTTCGATCGCCATAAGGTGCCTACCGCGCCCTGGAAGGTGGTTAACGGAAGCACATCAAATGCTAAACAACTGTTTAAGGAGATAGGGGATGTGATGATCGTAAAGCCTGCTATATCGGCCGGCAGCATGGGTCTGGGCATCAAGAACGTTGTAAGCACAATAGAAGGCTATGAAAGCATCGTCAACGACATGCAGAATGGCTATCATGGCTGGAAGCTCGATACCGGCGGGTTGTTTGTAGAGCAGTTCATCAAAGGAAGGGAGTTCACAACATTGGTTGTTGGATCATCATCAAACCCTGAAGCGATCCAATGCTATCCCCCGGTTGAACGGGTTTTTCATAAATCATTGCCTGAAACAGAGAAATTCCTCTCATACGACCGTCTTTGGAACATGTATAAGCAGGAAGCACCTATGCCTAATGATGATAACCTTTATGATTATCTCGAACCAGAGGGTGATTTGGTCCCATTGTTGAAGCAGATAAGCATCGATGCATTCAAATCAGTAGGAGGTATGGGTTATGGAAGGCTTGATATACGTATGGATACTAAAACCGGTAGGTTATACGTGCTAGAAGTGAACGCTCAATGTGGCTTAAGTGAGGATGAAGACTATACTTCTATCGGTGCGATTTTGAGGTTTGCGAAAAAATCTTTTACTTATTTGATTATTGAGATAATCGAAGATGCATTAACGCGTCACTATGTTGATACTAAACATAACTTACGTTCTTCCTCTCTATAAATGTCTATACGCATGAAAATCTGTGTGCTTCAACCAGACTATTCAACAACCAACGTAGATTACAAGAACTACGACCCCAAACGAAACCTTTCTACTCTACTGCCTGACCACGAGGTCGATCATGTATTCCTCAACAAGCTAACGACCTATGCGCAGCTTAAAGAGCTTAGCAGGAAAGGCTACGACGTGTTTGTAAACCTCTGCGAAGGCTACCTGGAATGGGAGATACCATCGATCGACGTTATTCATACGTTAGATCTCCTCAATTTGCCCTATACGGGCCCCAATGCAACGCTCTACGACCCTCCAAAGCCATTGATGAAGTATGTTGCCTATTGCGCAGGTATCAAAACCCCTTCGTCAATAGAGATCACATCGATGGAAGACCTGGATGGTGTAACCGAGACACTCAAGTTCCCATTGTTCGTTAAGCCTGCCAAGGCCGGCGATAGCCTCGGCATCGACGAGCTTTCACGCGTGAACAACGAAAAAGAGCTTAAGGCTAAAGTAGCCGCCGTACTAACCGAATACGAAGACGTACTTGTCGAGGAATATATAGAAGGCCGTGAACTTACCGTCCTTGTTGCCGCCAACCCCGATGGCAAGTCGTGCACAACCTACAAGCCGGTCGAGTATATCTTCCCCGAAGGCCGTTCATTCAAGACATACTCGTTAAAGACATCCGAGCTCCATCCCGATGCGAACATTCCATGCAAGGATCGTAAGCTGGAGAAGCAGCTTCGTAACGCTGCCGAACAGATCTTCACTGCCTTTGGTGGCGTGGGCTACGGCCGTCTCGACTTCCGGGTCGACAAGAACAACCAGATCTATTTCCTGGAGATCAACTTCACATGCAGTACATTCTATGAAGATGGCATGGAAGGCTCGGCAGATTATATCCTGAAGTTCGACCCTGCTGGAAAGACAGGCTTCCTCAACCAGATCATCAGCGAGGGCATCGCCCGTCATGCTGCGAAGCAGAAGAAGTATCTGCTGAAAGGAAACTCTTTGTCGGGTTATGGAATATTCGCCAACCGCGACATCGCGAAGAACGAAGTGATATTTAAAGGAGAGACTCTTGCGCAGCGCATTGTTACGAAGCGATTTGTGGAAAACCACTGGACTGAGCGTCAGAAGCTTGATTTCAGGCAATATGCCTACCCGGTAGGCAAGGATGTGTTCATTCTTTGGGATGAGAACCCGACCAACTGGGCACCTCAGAATCATAGTTGCGACCCGAACAGCGGCTACCAGGGACTGAACGTGGTTGCTACCCGTCCGATCGGGAAGGGTGAGGAGATTACCCTCGATTACGCGACATTCCTCGATGAAAATATGGAGCCTTTCCTGTGCCAGTGTGGAAGTCCAAAGTGCAGGGAGTACATATCGGGCGCCAAGCGGCCTAAGGAAAAAGTGGCTGTTGAGCGTTTTATCGAGCCGGTAAATCCGAAACCCCTGCGCAAGGTAAAGCCTTAATAGTTTGGAGTTTGGAGTCAACTTCAAGATCAGGCTCCAAACTTCAGAACATCCCTACCGCCCGTCCATCTCACATTGTTCTAATTCATTTTCCATTCGCCTTTTCGGCGGCATAATCTTATTTTTGCCCCCTATTTTAAAATACCCAAAAAGGAGGGAGAAATCCCCCTGAATGAACATCCTTTTGGGCCTTATTTCGTTAATCTATCGCGTATGGCGGAAAAAAGCGGTGTATTCGACATGATCGGACCTGTAATGATTGGCCCGTCAAGTTCACATACTGCTGGAGTGGTTCGGATCGCCCGCACCGCCATCAAGATACTCGGTGGCATTCCCGACGAAGCCGAGATCATATTCTACAACTCCTTCGCAAGAACGTACGAAGGGCATGGAAGCGACCGGGCGATCATCGCGGGACTGTTGGATTTTCCGACAGACGATAAAAGGATCAAGGAGTCGCTGGAACTTGCTGAAAAGCAGGGACTGAAGTACACGTTCAAATCGGTAGGCAATGCGTCGACCCTTCATCCGAACAGCATTCGCCTCACATTGAAAAAAGGCGACAAAGAACTAGCGGTACGCGGCGAGAGCAAGGGGGGTGGAGTGATCAATATCGCGGAAGTAGATGGTTTTCGCGCTGATTTCAGAGCCAGCCTGCATACTATTATAATCTTCGCCGACGACGTTAAGGGTTCTATTGCGTTCATAGCCAGCGTATTGGCTCACGACGATTGCAACATTGCTACGATGTCGGTTTCCCGAAAGGGAAAGGCCGACCTGGCGTGCATGGTAATAGAGATGGATTCGGGGATCAAAGGTGTAACATTTGAGTACCTGAAAAGTCTAAGTTGGGTGAAAGAGGTGAAATATATACCAGATATAAACTTATGAAGAGAGCGATTCTACTTTTGGCCGTCATTTTTTCGGTAGCATCATCGGGATTTGCGCAGCAAACAGCCAAACAATTGAGTCTTCCCGAGTGTGTGGACATCGCGCTCAAAAATAACCTTAGGGTTCGCCGCGGGATCTATAATGTAGAGACGTATCGCGTGAACCTTTTCCAGGCGAAGATGAACTTCCTCCCTTCGCTCAACGCAGGTACCACCCAAAACTTCAACTTCGGTCGCTCAATCAACCCGGTAACGAACGCTTTCGAAGCTCAAAAAGCAAATTCCCTCAACGGGCAGCTTACGTCGAGCTGGTTGCTCTTCAACGGCTTCCGTATCCAGAATTCATTCCGCCAAAGCAAGGTAGATGTTGAAGCCGCCGATGAAGACCTGCAAAAGGCAAAGAACGACGTGATCATAAACGTTGTGACATTGTACATCAACGTGATCTTCAATAAAGAGCTCCTTCAAAACAATCAATATCAGCTAAGCTCAAGCGAGCAACAGCTCGAGCGCATCACCAAGCAGGTGAACGCCGGCGCCCTCCCGAAATCAAACCAGCTTACGCAGGAGGCCCAGGTGGCCACAAACGAAGTGAACCTCATCAACCAGGAAAACGCGTTGAACCTCTCGTTGCTCCAGCTTAAGCAAGCCATGCAGGTGCCAGCTTCGGAACAAATGGATGTGATAATTCCCCAGATAGAGCTTGAAGACCTTGTACTTGACGCAACTCCAGACCAGGTGTACAGCCAATCGCTCAAAACAATGCCCGAGATCAGGAGCGCACTTTTGAAAGTTGAAAGCGCACAACTTGCACTGAAGGCTGCAAAGGGTAACCTGTATCCTCGTCTTTCACTCAACGCGGCTGCCGTCAGCAACTACTCTAGTCTTAACACGGATGTGCCGGTTTACAGAACTGATGGCGCTCCGTCGACAACGCCGGGCCCGAACGATGTGCCGATAGCCTATGCTTATGCGCCCGGCCTCGGAAGTGCACCAGTATACCAGTTCGGAAGAACACTCGATCACATCGACCCCAACGGACACTTCACACAGCTGAACAAGAACCTTTCACAACAGGTTGGCTTCAACCTCCAGATCCCGATCTTCAACCAGTGGTCGAGCCGTGCCAACGTGCAGCGCGCTGCAATTCAAAGTGAACTTGCACGCATCAACGAAATAGAAGTACAAAACACACTTCGCCAGACAATCGAATCGGCATATAATGATGCGTATGCTGCGTCAAAGACTTTCGCTGCAAACCAAAAGCAGGTTAATGCCCGCGAAGAAGCCTATCGCATGGTGCTCCAGCGTTTCGAATTAGGCTCAGCAAACTTTGTTGAGAAGCAGATCGCAGAAAACGACCTGTTCCAGTCGCGAAGCGATTTGACCAGGGCAAAATACAATTTCATATTCCGTAAAAAGATCCTTGATTTCTATCAAGGAAAACAAATAGACTATTAAAAACTACCACCCCGTATGCCAAGAAAACCAGGTAAAAAATCAAACAGCTTAGTTAAGTATTCCATCATTGGTGTGGTGGTCCTCGTCGTCGTCCTCGTTGCACTGAAGGCCGGAGGTGTGATAGGCAAGACGAAAGAGATTGAAGTGGATTTTGCCAAGGCAAAGAAGGCTGACATAGTTGAAAAAGTATCTGCCTCGGGTACAGTTCAGCCTGTAACAGAAGTGAAGCTTGCTCCCGAGGTTTCGGGCGAGATCATTGCACTGAATGTTGAAGATGGCGATGCAGTGACATCGGGCCAGGT
This sequence comes from Cyclobacteriaceae bacterium, assembly GCA_035656375.1. Lineage (GTDB taxonomy): Bacteria > Bacteroidota > Bacteroidia > Cytophagales > Cyclobacteriaceae > ELB16-189. Next base: position 6,655 of record DASRSO010000194.1, read on the forward strand.
ACTTGTTAAGATCCGCCCCGACCAGTGGCTGAGCCAGCTTGAGCGCGCCGAAGCAGGGTTGAATCAACAGAAAGCAAACGTGAAGTCTTCGGAGGCTTCATTGTCAAGGGCTGAGGCAAACTTTATTCGTTCGGAACAAGATTATAAGCGCCAGGAGCGCCTTTGGAATGAGAAAGTGATCTCTGAAGCCGACTGGCAGTTAGCACAGCAGAACTACAAGGTGGCGCAAAACGACTTCGCTGCTGCGAGAGAAGGCCTTGAGGCCGCAAAATACACCGTAAACAGTACAGAAGCGAGTGTGAAAGAATCACGCGAGAACGTTCGTCGTACAACGGTCGTGGCGCCTTTGACGGGTGTTGTTTCGAAGCTTAATGTGAAACAGGGCGAGCGCGTTGTGGGAACAGCACAGATGACCGGTACAGAGATGCTTCGCATTGCCGACCTGAGCAAAATGGAAGTACGTGTGAATGTGAACGAGAACGATATCGTTCGTGTACATCTTGGCGACACTGTTCTTATCGATGTCGATGCCTATTCGACGACAGAAAGAGAATTCAAAGGCATTGTAACCAACATTGCCAACACAGCAAAGGAAAAGCTTTCGACCGACGCGATCACCGAGTTCGAGGTGCGTATCCTCATCCTTGAGATGTCGTACACGGATCTGATCAAAGCAGGTAACAAATATCCTTTCCGTCCTGGTATGACAGCAAGCGTGGAGATCATCACAACCCGTAAGTCGGGTGTGTTGTCGGTGCCGCTCGCAGCTGTAACAACACGCGGCGAAGAGAAGAAGAACGGCCAGGACAACCAGCAAGGCCCCGGCGGCGGCAACCAGGATCACCAGGTCGTGAATGCCAACGACGCGAAGGCGGCCGCTGCAGCAAAGAAGGATGACAAGGTAGTGGTGTTCATCAACGATAAAGGCACCGCAAAGATGGTGGAGGTGAAGACGGGTATCAGCGACTATGATAACATCGAGATCCTGAGTGGTATCGATGATAGCAGCGAAGTTGTGGTAGGTCCCTTCCTCGTTGTTTCCAAGAGGTTGAAAGAAGGCGACAAGATCACGGCCACAAAGAAGAAAGACGAGAAGAAGAACGACGAAAAGCCTGAAGGAGAATAGTCAGGAATAAAAGGTTACTGCGGAAGGCAGAGCGGATCGCTAAGAGTCCAGTTGAGTCGTTTCAATGGAAGCTTTTCGACTACGTCGCTGCCTTCTGTTATTTTAATGAACTCATTAGGCTTAACGTTCGTGAAATGCTGCACGGCGTTGCTTCCATGCCATTGGATCTCGATATCGTCGATAACGGCAGCCTTGCCGATCCCGATCTCCCTGCGCAATGGTAACGACCCAAAGCTTCCCCCGGAGTTGACATCACGATAGACGCTACGGGTTATGCCATTCTCACGAAACGTTACTTTGACCCGCGTACCAATAGCTCCTTTGTTTGCCGTTTTTCCAACCAGTTCCACGTTGATCCAGTTATTATTTCCCTGCCCGGGATTCATGAAGAAAGCATTCTGATAAGCATCGCCTTTGTAGGCTCCGCCCATTTCGATGTAGATATCCTGGTCTCCGTCGTTGTCCAGGTCGGCAAACGACACCCCGTGGCCTTTTTGAAGATGGCCAACCGCAGCAGATCTCGTGACGTCGGCGAACGATCCGCCACCCATATTCTTGAACATCTTGTTGGGGATCACCGACTGGTATGGGGGATTACCGGTGCCGAGATACATATCAAGAAACCCGTCGTTGTCGATATCGCCGTAGTTTGAGCCCATGGCGAAAACTATGTTTGTAAGGCCGGCTTTCTTCGCTACGTTGGTGAACGTTCCATCTCCGTTGTTATGGTATAACAGCATCTTATCGGGACTGCCGGCTTCTTTGTTAAGCTTGTCGGCCGCGGCGTAGTAAGCCAGTGTTTTTTCGAATGAATAATCGCAGGCAAAAATGTCGAGCCACCCGTCGTTGTCATAGTCCCAAAACCAGGTTGGGAACGTATTCCAGTCGTCCTTAATACCGGCTTCGTTCGAGACATCTGTAAAGGTGAGGTCGCCGTTGTTCAGCCCGTTGTTTTTCAGGAGAATACGTTTCTCACTCATGGTGGAAAGGAAGAGGTCTTTCCATCCATCGTTGTTGTAGTCGCCGGATGTAACGCCCTTCACATACGTAATAAAGTCGACCCCGGCAGCTTTGGCGATATTTGTAAATGTGCCATCGCCATCGTTCATATAAAGCTCGCAGGGATTTACATTTTTAGTGTCGCCGGGAACGGATTCGTTCCCGATAAAAACGTCGAGCCAACCGTCGTTGTTGAAGTCATTCCACGTAGCCGTTTGAGTGGGATGAAAAGAAAGAATGCCACTCGCAGTGGTGACATCCCGGAACGTGCCGTTGCCCTGGTTTTGCAAGAGCGAGTTTGGTTCTTTACCATACATTCGTTTCCACGCGCCGCGCAGCACCAGGATGTCCTTGTCACCATCGTTATCGTAATCGGCCTGCGTCATGTTCAATCCGCCGCGTATGCTGGCGAGCCCCGACTCCTTCGATAGCTCGGTGAATGTTCCATCGGCGTTATTTTTGAAATAGTGCATGCTCTCGGTCAGATCCATGCTGGAGGTAACGATGTCGAGATAGCCGTCGCCATCGAAATCGTCGGTTATCGATCCACCCGCCATATTGTTGACTGTTAAACCGAGGTCGGAAGCAATCTCCCTGAAAGCATTCACTTTTATGGTTGTGTCGCCTTCAAGGCCCGGGAGGAGATACTCTTTCGGTACTTTAGAAGGGTATTGACCCAACGTCATGTAGGCGATGTTGAGCAGCCACCTCGATTCCAGGTCATTGGGATCGAGCTTCAGCATGTAGGTATACTCTTCTATGGCTTTCAATGAACCCGCGGGAATACGATGCACGCCAAGCCCGCTGATTGGAACAATGCACGACTCTGCCTCGTGCCCTGCAACGCAGTTCGACCGCTCGCCTTTTCTTAAGTAGGCCATGGCGATTTCTCTCAACAGTTCGTGCCTGGGTGTGGTAACTGAACTGCGCAGTTCTTCCAGCGCCTGGATAGCGTCGTCTTCCTTGCCCAGTTCCAAAAGGATGCTGCCTTTAAGATATTGATGATACAGGAGATCTTCGCGTTTAGTACTTCCGTACGTTAGCATAGAATCTACATACGATAATTTTGCAGACGAATGGAAAGGATTGTTAGCCACGGCCGCAGATCGTTCTGCCTCCGCGAGCAGCTTCAGCATCTGTTCGTGCGGATCAGCTTTCTGACATGCGCTCCACAAAAGGATAATGCAGGCAACTGCGGCGACCGATGTTGATCTAATACTCATAGTTGAGATGAGCGGCGTGTAATTCACATAGTTATGAATTCACTTTTCAAAATCAAAACGCTGTTTTATTGGTATCTTAGCGCCAAAATAAGGTTAGATGGTAAAGCATCCATGGCATGAAGTAAGCATCGGCGAAACCCCCCCGGAGCTTGTTAACGCAATCATAGAGATACCCAAAGGCTCACGGGCCAAGTACGAGATCGATAAGGACAGTGGTTTGATCAAGCTCGACCGCGTGATCTATGCGTCGATGTATTTTCCTCTCAACTACGGATTTATTCCCCAAACACTGGGTGAAGACCGTGATCCGCTCGACATCGTTGTGCTCACGCAGGTCACTGTTGTTCCGCTGTGCCTTATTCCCGCAAAAGTTATTGGCGTTATGCGCATGATCGACCGTGGCCAGGCCGACGATAAGATCATTGCTGTAGCCACACAGGATGCAAGCGTGAGCCACATCAACAGGGTGGAGGAATTGCCTGAGTATTTCAGGGTGGAGCTCAAGCATTTCTTTGAGAACTACAAGTCGTTGGAAAACAAGAAGGTCGTCGTCGATGAGTTTCAGTCCAGAGAGAAGGCCATCCAGGTGATTACCGAAAGCATCAGGTTTTATAAACAGGAGTTCGCGAAGTGAAGATTGGCTTCGACGCGAAAAGGTTATTCAACAACTTTACTGGTCTCGGTAATTACAGCCGCTTTGTGGTAGATGCATTGTCGGCAAACTATCCCGCGAACGATTATTTTCTATACACTCCGAAGTTAAGATCCCACCCGGAGACCAGTCACTATCTCGACACGAAGCGATTTACGGTGCGGCAGCCAGAAGGCAAGCCGGGCGCTTTGTGGCGCACGTTCTCCATCACAGACGATCTTCGAAATGACAAGCTGGAGATCTTTCACGGGCTGAGTAACGAACTACCTTTTCGAAAGCCTGCCGGTATCCGCACGGTCATTACTGTTCACGATCTTATCTTCCTTCGCTTCCCGGAATACTATGGGATGATAGACGTGGCCATTTACAAATGGAAGCTTGCACATTCGTGCAAGAGCGCGGATGTTGTGATAGCGGTAAGTCAGCAGACGGCCACCGACCTCCAGGAGTTTCTTGGTGTGGATCCAAAGAAGATCGTGGTGGTTTACCAGGGATGTCATCCATCGTTCTACCAAAAGGTGTCTAACGAAGCTATCGAGGCAGTACGAAGGCATTACGAGCTGCCGGAAGAGTTTATTCTTTATGTGGGTACACTGGAGAAGCGAAAGAATGCAGGTTTGATCATTAAGGCGTTGGCCAGGATGAAGAACAGGATCCCGGTTGTGTTCGCGGGCCGGCCTACGAAATACATTGCGGAGCTTGAAGGACTGGTGAAGAAATACCAGGCACAGGCATGGGTGAAGTTTGTGTACAATGCGTCGTTCGCCGATCTGCCTGCGTTTTACCAGGCTGCGTCGTTGTTCATTTACCCGTCGGTGTTCGAAGGGTTTGGGATACCGATCGTCGAAGCGATTGCAAGCGGCGTTCCGGTGATCACCTCGAATGGGAGTTGTTTCTCGGAAGCGGGAGGACCGGATTGTATCTATGTGAACCCGTCGAACCCGGAGGAACTTTGCGATGCGGTTACTATGGTTTTAGAGAATGGTACACTGCGGTCTACGATGGTGGATGCATCGGGGAAATACATTAACAAGTTTGCTCCGGGTGTGATTGCGGGCGAATTAACAAAGGTTTACGGGGGATGAAATATTAAATATTAAGCGCTAAACGCTAAATGTTAATTGATCACTTTATCATTTAGCGTTCAATATTCAATATTTAGTTGTTCCGACGTCTGTATGCGAAAGATCGTTAAGCTCCTCAAATCTCACCTCCACTCAGATTTCGATCTTCCGATGTACGCCACCGTCGCGGTCTTCCTCGCAGCGTTCATCACCCTCAACTATTCCATCTCCCTCGAAAATGGCATCATCGACCGCTACTTCGGCAAACCAATAAGAGTTCTCTGGTATTTCCTTTTGTATTCCGGCACTTACTTCAGTGTTACTCTCATTGTGTTCACTTTCAAGGGATCATTTCATCACTTTCGTTCTCCGCGTTACTGGCTTATCACCTTGTTCGGGTTGCTCATTCTTGCAGTAAACGTCGGCTTTCCATATCTCTCGCAGATCTCGCATGCAATTGCGCCGGGCGGCGGGCAGATCTACCGGTGGACATTTGGTGTGGTCAATAACCTTATCAATTTCTTTATCGAGGCTATCCCAATGTTTGCGATGGCGTGGTTCTTCGAAAAGAAACGGGAGAATTTCGGTATTAACACCAGGAATGTCGACCTGAAACCGTACTGGCAGATCCTGATGGTGGTGTTTCCGTTGGTGGTGATCGCCTCGTTTGAATCGGGATTCAGCAACTATTATCCTGTGTATCGCCGGTACGAGATCACACAAGCTAACAACGCAACCGGCTTGCCTCCGTGGCTATTTGCATTGGGATTTGAGATTGCCTATGGCTCGGATTTCTTCAACATCGAATTCCTTTTCAGGGGACTGCTGGTGATCGGTGTGTCGCAGGTGATCGGTAAAGAAGCGATACTGCCGATGGTGGGAACCTATTGTGCGTTACATTTTGGGAAACCGATCGGGGAATGTGTGAGCTCAGTATTTGGCGGGTATATTCTTGGGGTGGTGGCTTTCTATACAAGAAATATCTGGGGAGGAGTAATTGTTCACGTGGGGTTGGCGTGGATGATGGAAATTGTGGCATTCATTCATCGGAATATTTAGTATTATCATTCAGCTCCCAGTAAACGCGGTGTACAGGCAACCCCATCACATTAAAATAAGACCCACTGATCTCTTTGATCGCCGCCACCGCCTTCGACTCTATAGTACTAGACACCAACTCTGGCTTCCCAATCTTCTTTAGAAAAGCGATCTCATCCGGAGAACACGGCTCCATCCCTTCCGGAAGACATTCTTGCGCTCCATACGATCCCGCCTTGTCGAACGGCTTAAAATTATCCACGTAGTATTCGATCTCCTGCCTGTTGATCTTCTTAAACGTTACCCCGGTCTCTTCGCGAAAAAGCTTTCTTTTATTCAAAGATGAAATGCACACCCCGGTGAACACGTGATGTGTTTTTCCAGACAGCATCGTCAGCATCTTAATTGCTTCATCGCGGTCGCCCGGCTTATTTAAGATAGATCCGTTGATGACTACAATCGTATCGGCAGTCACAACGACTTCTTCATCACTAACTTTAAAGTAGTCGGCTTTCTTTCCCGCGAGGAACAACGGTACTTCTTCCGCGGGCATGGTCGCCGGAAAATCTTCCTCCACGTCCGGTTTTCGTACGTCGAAGGTAAACCCTGCTTCGCGCATCAGGAACTGACGGCGAGGCGAGCTAGAAGCGAGAATAAGATGGCGTTTGAAATTCATTTTGCATGATCGACCCGAATACAAATCCGCATATCACCTTCGGGTAAAAGTACGTCGATTTCTGTGGCATGGTGTAACCACTGTTGCATACGCGCACAATATCTTCGATCGACACCTCCTGCGTGATCAATGCAACCTGAGTTTCGCCACGGATCACTTTCGCCAGGCAATCAGAAAAGCTGCGGTCGAACGAAATGTGTTCCGATCTTCTCTGGTCTTTGCCGGGTATCCCAAGTACTTTTTCAATTACAAAGTAGTGAAGCACGGTAAGATCGAGTCGCTTTATTTCTTCAGGAAAAGGCCAGCTCATCCGCGACAACGCGTCGGGTCGCAGCTTGATCTTATACGCATTGTCCTGGAAAAGCAGCCCGAATGTCCACGGCGAGCCAGCTATAACCTCGTTTACCGTATCGGCGTCTTCTATTTTCTTTACGATGAAATTTTCCTCCAGCTTCTTCACAATCCCGTGCTCATCGAAATCTTTTAACCCATTAATAAGCCTGTGTGTCGGCAATATCCTGAAATCACCCGCCTCGGTGTTTGTCAGGTACATCATGTGGAAGTTGTAGCCTTCTTTACCGGTATGCGACGGGCTTAATGACTTCTGTTTCTTGTAGATCATCGATCCCTCGTAGCGGTGATGTCCGTCGGCAAGAATTATCTTTTTCTCTTTGATCACGTCAATAAACTTCTGGATCACATTCGCGTCGTGGATCACAGCAAGCACGTCGCGCACACCCTGGTAGTCTTCAGTTTCAAGCAATGGATTGGTCATTGCCTCGTCCATATACTTTTCGAGCTCGTATTCTTTGTCGGTATACAGTCCGTGCGTTGGGCTCACGTTGAGCTCCGTTTTTTCCAGCAGCTCGATCCGGTCGTTCACAGCTTTGGGAATCGTGTTCTCGTGACGCAGGATCACATTCTCGTCCCAGTCGTACACGCGGATGTAACAGATAAATCCCTTGCGGCACAGCCAGTTTGGCGAGTGAGGAACTTTAAAGTATTGGTAGTACACGTAAATTCCGGGCAACGCATCCTGCCTGATGACTTCATCAACTTTCCATTTTTCCAAAAGATGCGACGCAACATCTGCGCCCTTTTCAGGAACTGAAAGATGGATCGAGTTGAGCGGATTTTGGTAAAGCACTCTGCGCTGCTTGTCGGACACAACATCGAACAACGGACTAGTGAGTGCTTCTATGTTTTCGGAAAGGGTATCGTTATACCGCCATGCCCTGAATGGTTTTATTTCGGCCATCAGGTAGTGCGGTTTTTTTTCCATTTACTTACCGGAGCAACAGAAACAGGGATGTTGGATTTTTTCCCTGTGCGTTGTGATGCGGTGATAGCAAGGGCAGCCGCAACGAACGCTTCATCCTGGTCGCCAGGCTGCGACAACACTTCGGGCTTAAAGTATTTCTCGACGAACTTTGTATCAAACTGCCCCGACGTGAATGCCTCGTGCTTTAAAACATATTTGCAAAAGCCAAGGGTCGTCTGTACCCCGGTGATATCATACTCGTCGATTGCGCGAATGGTTTTGGCGATTGCCTGTTGCCTGTTCTCTGCGTGACAGATCATCTTCGCGATCATAGGATCGTAGTAGAATGGTATCGACATTCCCTGCTCGAAGCCATCGTCGACGCGAATGCCATGCCCTTGTGGTCTGCGATAGGTGGTTAGTGTTCCGATATCGGGGAGGAAGTTGTTGGTCGGATCTTCGGCGTATACACGCACTTCTACTGCATGCCCATTGATCTTCAGATCTTCCTGTTTGAATGGAAGCTTTTCGCCTTCGGCAACTTTTAGTTGAAGCTTCACAAGGTCGAGTCCAGTGATCTGTTCGGTCACAGGGTGTTCCACCTGCAGCCGTGTGTTCATCTCAAGGAAGTAGAAGTTCAAATTCCCGTCTACGATAAATTCTACAGTGCCGGCGTTGTAGTAATTCGCTGCCTTCGCAACATTCACCGCCGCTTCGCCCATCTTCTTTCGCAGCTCTGGCGTCAGTATCGACGATGGCGCTTCTTCGATCACTTTCTGATGACGACGCTGGATCGAACATTCGCGTTCGAACAAGTGGATCACGTTGCCATGCTGGTCTCCGAAGATCTGGAATTCAATATGTCGTGGCTGTGTAACATATTTTTCGATGAACACCGATCCATCGCCAAACGCCGATGTGGCTTCACTAACTGCCCGCTCCATTTGTTCTTCGAATTCTCCGTCGTTCTCCACGATGCGCATGCCCTTGCCGCCACCACCTGCACTTGCTTTGATCAGCACCGGGTAGCCAATCTCTTTCGCAAGTTTTTTCGCTGCACCGATGTCGGTGATTGGTTCGGCAGTTCCGGGCACCAACGGTACCCCGAATTTTGCTGCTGCTGCTTTTGCAGCAAGCTTGCTTCCCATGAGCTCGATCGATTCGGGTGAAGGGCCGATGAAGATCAATCCTGCATCACGCACTTTCGCTGCGAAATCTTCATTCTCCGAAAGGAAACCATACCCGGGATGGATCGCGTCGGCGCCGGTAGACTTCGCGGCATCGATGATCTTGTCCATAACGAGGTACGACTGAGAAGAAGGAGGGGGACCGATTAAAACAGCCTCGTCGGCAAACCTGACATGCAAGGCCTGCCTGTCCACTTCACTGAAGACTGCAACGGTTTTTACTCCCGCCTCGCGCGCGCTGCGCATAATCCGCAGGGCTATCTCTCCGCGGTTAGCAACCAATAATTTCTTGATTTTTGCCATCTGGAGGCCAATTTTAAAGCTATTTCACAAATCTCAAATCATAAATTAATTGTTATTTTTGCGCCAATTTTAATCGTAAATCACCCATCATGGTAGATCTGTTTGACAAATTGAAAATGGAAGCTGGCCCGTTGGCCAAATATTCACACCTGCCCGACGATTACTTCTTCTTTCCGAAACTCGAAGGGGATATTGGCCCGCGGATGAAATTCAATGGTAAAACTGTTCTTAACTGGAGTCTGAATAACTACCTGGGTCTGGCAAACCATCCCGAGGTCCGCAAGGCCGATGCCGACTCTGCGGCTCAATTTGGCCTGGGAGCGCCGATGGGTGCCCGCATGATGTCGGGTAACTCGAAATATCACATCGAACTGGAAAAGCAGCTTGCTGACTTCGAGAAGAAGGAAGACGCGATGTTGCTCAATTATGGATACCAGGGCGTTATCTCGATCATCGACTCGATCGTTAATCGCAAAGACGTGATCGTTTACGACGCAGAATGCCATGCATGTATCATTGATGGCGTTCGCCTGCACATGGGCAAGCGCTTCGTATATGCGCACAACGACATGGAGAGCTTCGAAAAGCAACTCGAACGCGCTAAAAAACTTTGCGACGAAACCGGCGGTGGTATTCTCGTGATCACAGAAGGCGTTTTTGGTATGTCGGGCAATATGGGCGATCTGAAAGGCATTGTCGCATTGAAGCAGAAATACAACTTCCGCCTGTTTCTTGATGATGCACACGGCTTTGGAACAATGGGAGCTACCGGAGCTGGTGTAGGCGAAGAATACGGTGTTCAGGATCAGGTCGATTTGTACTTCTCTACGTTCGCTAAATCGATGGCAAGCATTGGTGCTTTCGTGGCAGGCGATAAGCATATCCTGAAATTCCTTCGTTATACGATGCGTTCGCAGATCTATGCGAAATCATTACCCATGCCATTAGTAATAGGTGCCCTCAAGCGCCTTGAACTTATCAGGAAGCACCCTGAATTCAGGCAGAACCTGAAAACCATTATGGGAGCGATAAAAGATGGACTCAAGGCAAGGGGCTTTTCTATCAACCCGACGAAGACTCCTCCGACCCCGGTTTTGTTCAAAGGTGGGGTAGGTGAGGCAGCCAATATGTCGATGGATTTGAGGGAAAATTATGGCATTTTCTGCTCCGTGGTGATATATCCGGTTGTCCCTAAGGATGTTATAATGTTCAGGATTATCCCTACCGCCTCCCATACGTTGAGCGACGTAGAAGAGACTTTAACCGCGTTTTCTGCCCTAAAATCGAAGCTTGACTCAGGTTTCTATAAGGAGGAACAACTCGTGTCTGTGACCAGGGGAATTTAAAAAGTGCCTTTTTGCTTGTTTTTAAAGGTTTTTACTTAAATTGGCATAACGGTAACCCATTTTTAATCATTTAAACATCCTAGTCAAATGAAAAGATTTGAAGAACTGAAAGCCCTAATAGCATCGATAGAACCCGATGCCGAGAAGTTCTACAACAAGGGAAACAGCGCAGCTGGAACCCGCGTAAGAAAAGGCATGCAGGATCTTAAGAATATCGCTCAAGCTATCCGCGCAGAGGTTCAGGAGCTGAAAAATAAGGAAGGTGGCGGCAATTAAGGTCTATCCTTTCTAAGCCTTTCAAAAGACATGAAAAAGGGACTGCTATGCGGTCCCTTTTATGTTTTCATACAGTCCTTCAATCTTCTTTTTGAGAGCAGCAGAAGGCATCGTGTGAGGCAAACGCACGTAAGGCTCGCATAATCCAAACAAAGACATCAGGTATTTCACACCTGAAGGGCTTCCTTCTTCATACATCGGGCCGTTTATATCAAGCAATTTGAATGCTTCAAGGCTTGCTTTGTTGAACTGTCCTTTACTGGCAGCATCTTTCATTTTCTTGAATGCAACAGGATATGCATTCGCTAACACGGAAATTACCCCAACTCCACCGATTGCATAAAGTGGAACGGTGAGCATATCGTCGCCAGAGATAAGCATGAACTCTGTTGGCTTATAGTGCGCGATGCGCATACATTGTTCGAGGCTGCCGCTTGCTTCTTTAATTCCAACGATCCTTTTATGTACGGAAAGCCTTAGGGTTGTTTCCGCGGTCATGTTGAGGGCTGTTCTGCCGGGAACGTTGTACAGGATCACGGGAAGGGGAGATGCATCTGCGACTTCTTTGAAGTGCTGGTATAGGCCTTCCTGTGAGGGCTTGTTGTAGTAAGGGCTCACGGAAAGTACGGCATCAATGCCACTGAGGTCGGTGTCGCGAAGTTCGCGCACGACGGCGGCGGTATGGTTGCCGCCAATGCCATAGACGATAGGAAGTTTGTCTGGATTGTTGGCCTTAACAAATTCGAGGATTGCTTTCTTCTCTTCTTTGGAGAGCACGGCAGCTTCGCCAGTGGTGCCCATTACAACGAGATAGTCGACTCCTTTGGCAACGTGTTTCAATACCTTCTTTAGTGACTTGAAATCGATTGATCCGTCAGAGAGAAAAGGGGTAATGAGTGCGACGCCAGTGCCGAAGAGTTTTTTCATGGCGCAAGTTTAAGAAGGAGGAGATTAGGATACAAGGGAAGGGGAGAGGGGGAGGAAAGGAGGAGAAAGGAGGAGGAAAGAGGAAAGGGGAAGGGGAAAGAGGAAGAGGAAGAGGAAGAGGAAGAGGGGAATGCGGGGTGGCGCAGAGGCGCGCTAAGGACACGCGGAGGTACGCGGAGGTATTATGATGGATATTGCTTGCGCGTACACATTATTTGCGCGTACACATTATAATTTAGCTATACATTATATTATAGCAGGCAGCGTAGAACAAGGCAATTTGTATTTCTCCGCGAACCTCATTTTACTCCGCGAACCTCCGCGACACCCCGCATTCCCTCACCCCCTCACACCCTCACACCCTCACACCCCACATTCCCTCACCCCTCCCTTTCACTTCAATTGCCTCGTATACTTATACACATTATCAATCAACGTCTTCGTACTCCCATTATCCTCAATCATCAACTCGAAATAAGGGCTATCCGACTCATTAAACTTACCAACCCTGCAATGTGCCTTGCTTCTTGCCAGGAGGTTCAATACAAGAGGATTCGACTGTGAATCTATATAGAAGAGATAATCAAACGCTGTATTCGAAAACTGCACCGCCTTCTCTGACCGGATATTCCCCCAAAACGAAAGATCTTCAAGCGTAAAGAAATCAAACAGGAACTCATAGTTCTCTTTCTTCTTCGGCAGGAACTCCAGCACCTGCACCTTCTTCCCGTCTTGCTCCAGTCGTTTGATAAGATCCTTTACGTTGTCGTGCTTCTGCCTGTCTTCCACACTGAAAATAATACCAAAACTCTGTGCGTGCTTGTAAGGCGTGCTGGCACGTTTCACACTGCTCTTTCGAAGTGCAGTAGACGTGCGCATCTTGAGAAAGCTCATTTTAAACATAGAGGGGGGCTATTGTTTGGCTAATAATTTCTCAAATTCTTTTTCTGAGATGATCTTCACTCCCAAACTCTTCGCTTTTTCCAGCTTTGAAGGACCCATGTTATCGCCGGCCAGCAGGTAGTCGAGCTTACCCGACACCCCCGACAACACCTTTCCTCCATTAGCAATGATAATATCTTTTAGCTCATCGCGCTCATATTTTTCAAAGGTGCCAGAGATCACGAACGACTTTCCACCCAGGGCATCGCTCACTTTTTCCGGTTCTTTGGCGTCGGAAACGAAGTTAAGACCAGCTTTTCTCAAACGGGAGATCTCGAGGCGATTGTCTTTGTCCTGGAAGAACTCTTTCACGCTTTCGGCAATCTTTTGACCCACCTCAGGGGCCTGCAGCAGATCTTCCAACGTAGCCGCTTCAAGCCTGTCGATCGATTTGAAATAGCGAGCCAGTTTTTCTGCCACGGTCTTTCCAACATAACGAATGCCTATCGCAAAAAGTACAGATTCAAAAGGCACCTCTTTCGATTTCGCAATCCCGCTAAGAAGATTGTTGGTAGATGTTTCTTTAAAACCCTCGAGCTTGAACACATCTTCTTTCGTAAGATCGTAAAGGTCTGCAGGGGTCTTCAACAGCCCAAGATCATAAAGTCCTTCAATGGTCTTTTCCCCCAACGAATCGATGTCCATCGCCTTGCGTTGAATGAAATGTTCTATACGACCTTTGATCTGCGGGGGACAACCTTTGTAGTTCGGACAGTAATACGCCGCTTCACCTTCCTCGCGAACGAGTTTCGTTCCACACTCGGGGCACTTATCGGTGTACTTGAAAGGCTTCGAACCCGACTTCCGCTTCGGCAAATCGACTGCCGTTACTTTCGGAATGATCTCACCACCTTTTTCAACGAACACGTAGTCGTCGATGCGAAGATCTAGTCGTGCGATCTCGTTGGCGTTGTGAAGCGATGCACGTTTTACAGTTGTACCCGCAAGGAATATCGGTTCGAGTTCGGCAACAGGTGTTACAGCGCCGGTGCGCCCCACCTGGTAAATAATGTTCTTGAGGCGAGTGCTCATGCTCTCCGCCTTGTATTTATACGAGATGGCCCAGCGTGGGCTTTTAGCTGTAAAACCTAATTCTTGCTGTTGTGCGAAATCATTTACTTTTATCACCACACCATCGGTGTCGAGCGGAAGGGTAAGGCGCTTCTTTTCCCATTCATTGATATAGGCAAGCACATCGGTGATGCTCTTGCACTTGCGATATGTCCTGGAAATATTGAAGCCCCACTTCTCTAATTTCTTTATTGACTCCTCATGGGTATCGACGTCGTTGTCTTCACCCAATAGATAATACAAATAACAATCGAGCTTTCGTCGCGCAACTTCTCCCGAGTCCTGCATCTTCACGGTGCCCGATGCGGTGTTGCGTGCATTGGCGTATGTTTCTTCACCGATGTCTTCACGTTCTTTATTGATCTGTTTGAAGACGTCGCGGGGCAGGAAGACTTCGCCACGAACCTCGAATTTTTCGGGAACGTCTTTCGCCGTTACACGGAGCGGCAGAGAACGAATGGTTTTTATGTTTGCGGTAACGTCGTCTCCGCGAACGCCGTCGCCACGTGTAACCCCACGAACCATAATTCCATTCTCGTACGTGACACTTATCGAAACACCGTCGAATTTCAGTTCACAGAAATATTCATACTTCGCACCGTCGAGACCTTTCTTCACCCGCTCGTCCCAGTCTTCAAGCTCTTCTTTTGAATAGGTGTTGCCCAACGACAACATCGGGTAACGATGGATAACGGTCGGGAAACTTTTAGTTATCGCACCACCCACGCGTTGTGTAGGAGAGTGGGCGTGCTTAAGAGCGGGGAATTGTTTTTCGAGCTCGATCAGTTGCTTTAAGAGCTGATCGAATTCGAAATCACTGATCTCGGTTTTGCTTTTCTGATAATACAGATCGTTGTGATAGTTGATCTGGTCGGTGAGCTTGTCGATCAGCTTGCTGGCTTCTTTTTCGGTCATGCCCTAAATTAAGTATTTGCGAGCACGAACGTCAAGGTGGCCGTCAAAGCTGCGGTCTCCGTACGAAGCCGGGTAGGGCCGAGGCTCACCTTTTTCCAGTTGAGCTCCAGGGCACGGTCGATCTCTTGTTGCGTAAAATCACCCTCGGGGCCAATCAGTATCGCATATTTCACCCCCGGCGCCACAAGATTTTTCAAGTGGTCGGGGTTGGTCTGGTCGACAAAGGCTATAAACTTCTGACCGAAAGTTTTCTCAATGATCTCGTCGAATGAGGTGATGTCGTTGACTTCGGGAAGAAAACTCTGCTGCGATTGCTTCATGGCGCTGATGGCCATCTTAACAAGTCGCTCATGGCTGATCTGCTTACGTTCGCTGCGCTCGCAGCGCATCATAGTGATCGACGAGACACCGATCTCTGTTGCTTTCTCCACGAGCCACTCCATCCTGTCGGAATTCTTTGTGGGTGCAACGAAGAGGTTTATTTCAAAGGGTCGCGTTGATGTTGCCTGCTGACTAATTTTAAAGTTACAGGAATCCTGGTCAGTGGATGTGATAGCTGCATGGGCCATGATGCCTTTCCCGTCTGTCACGAAGATCAGGTCACCAATCCTTAATCGAAGAACACGAAGGGCATGATGCGCTTCGTCACCCTCAAGATAGGTGATACCTTCACTTAACCGCGGCTGGTAAAACAGGTTCAAGTCTATGCGTACAACTCCTTCAGCTTCGATACGAGCGAAATGTATGCCTGCATCGCCTGCTCTTTGCCGGTTCCCTTCTTCTCTGCCCACGCATCATACTTTGCAATGGCTTTGAAGTCGAAACCACCCGGCCTGTCGCCAGACACATCTCCTTCGGTAGCTTGCTTGTAAAGAGCATATAGCTCCAACAGCTCTTCGTTAGAAGGTCTTTTGGTGAGCGACTGCGATGCAGTTACAGAGTTTTGAAAGTCGTCGACGAGCGCCACTTACCTCTTACCTAGTTCAGTGTAGGGGCGAAGCTTCTGTCCAGTGTAGATCTGGCGCGGACGACCGATCGGCTCCTTGTTCTCACGCATCTCTTTCCACTGTGCGATCCAGCCGGGCAGACGGCCCATAGCGAACATTACAGTAAAGAGATCAACAGGAATTCCAAGAGCCCTGTAGATGATACCCGAGTAGAAGTCTACGTTGGGGTACAGTTTGCGTTCAACAAAGTAAGAGTCTTTAAGCGCAGCTTCTTCGAGCTTCATCGCGATCTCGAGAACGGGATCGTTCACACCAAGCTTCTTGAGCACATCGTCGGCTGCTTTCTTGATGATCTTCGCGCGAGGGTCGAAGTTTTTATAAACACGGTGACCGAAGCCCATCAGGCGGAAGCCACTGTTCTTGTCTTTAGCTTTCGCGATCCACTTAGCAGTGTCGCCGCCGTCGGCACGAATGCCTTCGAGCATTTCGATCACTTCCTGGTTTGCACCACCGTGGAGCGGTCCCCAAAGAGCGTTGATGCCTGCTGAGATCGAAGAATAAATGCTTGCCTGCGACGATCCAACGATACGTACTGTCGAAGTAGAGCAGTTCTGTTCGTGATCGGCGTGGAGGATGAGAAGTTTATCGAGAGCAGCTGCAACAACGGGATCCACATTATACTGTTCAGCGGGAAGGCCGAACATCATCTTGAGGAAGCGTGAGCAATAGTCGAGCGAGTTGTCGGGGTAGTTTACCGGGTGACCAACTGCATTCTTATATGACCATGCTGCGAATGTGGGCATTTTGGCCAGCGAGCGGATGATGCTAAGGTACACGGCATCCTGGCTGCGGTTAGGATCGAGCGATTCGGGATAGAATGCTGTCTGTGCACAGAACATCGATGCGAGCACACCCATCGGGTGGGCCGACGACGGGAAGCCATCGAGGATCTTGCGGGTATCCTCGTGCACCATCGTGTGGTTTTTTATATCGTCGGTAAATTTCTGGAGCTGGTCTTTTTTGGGAAGCTCGCCCCAGATAAGCAAGTAGGCAACTTCAAGGAACGAAGACTTATCGGCAAGCTCTTCAATTGAATAACCCCTATACCTTAATATTCCCTTGTCTCCATCGAGGAATGTGATGGCGCTTTTTGTTGCGCCTGTGTTCTTGTAACCGAAGTCGAGAGTAACTGCCCCGGTCTTTTCCAGCAATTTACCTATGTCTATACCCTGTTCGTTTTCTGTTCCTTCTACGATCGGGAATTCATGTGTAACGCCGTCAATTGTCAGTGTTGCCGTCTTTGCCATGATATCAAATTTGCCCTAAAATAACCGCCAAACCCATCAGTTGAAAGGTATGGGGGAATTATTATCGAATAAAAATGCGCTAATTATTGCCTAAAATCATCGGTAACCCGTCCTTACCTGATCCCACGATCACTACTTTGGAGTTGGGGGATTTAGCGAGCTCGAGGGTGGCCTCTATGCCCCTCATTTTCAACAACTTGTCGGACAAACTGTTGTTGATAATATTATTCGCCCTCGACTCACCTTCGGCAGCAATTCGCTTGCGTTCTGCTTCACTTTTTTCTTTTTCGAGCCTGAATTGGTATGCGAGGGCTTCCTGTTCCTGCTGCAATTTATTTTGAATAGCGGTCCGGATCTGGTCTGGAAGTTTGATGGAACGAATGAGCACTGCGGTGGTGGTTACATAGTTAGCGTTGAGAACTTTTTCGGTCTCGCTGATGATCGTGTTCTCGACTTCGGCACGTTTCGTTGAGTAGATCTCTTCGGCAGTATACCTCGCCATCACCTGGCGGGTCATCGAACGCATCTCTGGAATTACAAGCCTGTTACTGTAGTCGTTTTTAAACTTCTCGTAGATGTAACCGATCTTGTCGTGCATTGGAAAGTAACGGATGGTTACGTCGACGTGTATCGGAAGACCGTTCTTATCGTTGATGTCCATGGTTTCGTCGTTGGTCTGCTCCGATGTTTCATACACGATCACGTCGTTCCACGGTGCTTTCATGTGGAGACCGGGCTGCAATACGTTGTCTTTGTCCAATCCGCCGGAGAGCGAATAGAACATGATACCTTTTTCGGTAGCACCTAAGGTGTAAAATAAACTGGATGATACGGCCATCAGTACGATGACAGCAATCACAGTGATGATGATGAGTGGTAGTCTACGATTATTCATTGGATATTGGATATTGGGTATTGGTTATTTGGTATTGGTTATTTGGTATTGGGTATTGCTTATTGGTCATTGGTTATTCTCGTCCCTGGGTAATCCAAGCAACTTGCCGATTATCAGCATGCCATAAATACTTCCCCACACTGCTTCAACGATGCTGATGTTACGGATGAGTCGTGTGGGTTGCAGCCCTGCATCCACGCCGCCGAGTATACCGAGGCTGTAACTTACACACTCTGCATAGTTTGGAAGGCCAAGTTCTATCGGGGCACCGAGGCTCCCGGGGATCCACGTCGAAAGGATATCATACAGGCTGCCGAACGAAATACCGATCATCAAATAAATACTGGCCGCGCCCCACAGCTTGTCGGATGTAAAGAACTTTCCGGAGAATATGTCGCGGATAGCGAAAGAGATCACGGTAACTTCGATCGGGAAAAGAACGCAGTGGACGACAAGCAGGTAGGTTTGCCGGTCGTTTACTTCAATGACCTGGTAGTAGGGAAACTCGACGAGAATGCCTGTGACGACCACAGCGCAGAGCACGGTAAGTATCGCGATAAGCAGGTTCTTGTTGGAAGTGAAGTTCCTGAGCAGATCCCACAGCAGAAAAATGTACGCCGCCCCGAAAAAAGAGAACAATGAGATGATTGCCTTCGAGGTTGGGCTCTGCGAATCCCGTAAAATCGGCTCCGACAATGTCAGGCCTATCACAATTATGGCGATCTGGATGATCACAACATTGCGGTAGTCTTTGGTCTTTTCGCGCTGCAGTTCGTCGCGAGAGAGCAGGCCTTTCAGCGTGAAATTGAGCATTCGCCAGGGGTTCGGGTGTTAAATTAGGGAAATTCTTGGGGCTTACTTTATCTTTACAATTGGTATTGATTTCCGAGGAGTTTTAAGGATAATAAAACAAGCTTTTGAATAGACCTTTACAATTTTGTCTCTGGCTGGTCATCTCATTTTTTGCATTCAAGGCTTCGGCGCAGGATAACACAGACTTCGCACAGTTTTTTGTCAATTCTGCATCGCTGAACCCTTCGTACACAGGTATTGACGGGCAGCCTGCTTTGTACCTCGGCTTTCGCCGGCAATGGGCAGGCGTTCCCGATGGCCCGACCCTGGGCCAGGTAAGCTTGCAGGGCCTGGTCGCCGGGAAACTAACCGGCGGGCTCACTGTTTCCAGCAACAAGCGCGGACTTCTGTCGACATCGGCGGTGTTGTTTACCGGCGGCTATCACGTGATGGTTGCCGAAGACAAGATGATCCGTTTTGGTCTTTCGATCGGTTCGGCATTCAATCGTGTGGATGCGGCTGGTATTGTGAATGCAAACCCCGACGACCCCGCGATCACTACAGCTGTGAGGAACAACCTCTTCATCCAGGGAAATGCAGGTGTGTCGTTTCACAGCAAGACATTCCACGCTGGTTTTGCGTTGCCGCAGTTGTTCAAGCCGGCATACTCTTCTACCGAAGCATTCTCGGTTACTTCGATATCGCCATTTCAGAGCGTGGTACTCCACGCTTCGAACCGTTTCTACTTCAACAGGAACAAGAATGTGTTCGAGCCTTACATCATTTACCGCTTAAACCAGTTCACGCCTTCGCAGTTCGAGATCGCATCGATCGTACACCTCGAAAATAAATTGTGGTTCGGCGCATCGTTTCGCCAGGGACTTGGTGCCTCTGCAATGGCAGGGATAAAACTCAATAAGGCTGCAACACTCGGATACTCATTCACCACGGGGTTTTCGAAAGAGACACAGATCATACGACCCACACACGAGATCCAACTCGCATTGTTGTTTGGAAAGCGTCACAAGAATGCAGTCGGTATTTATTCATTCGTGAACACCGAAAAGGAGAAGAAGAAAAAATCGCCAGCGCAACTCGCGGCCGAACGCAAGGCACGCCAGGAGGCAATGGCGAAGAAATACCAGCAGACCAATGTTCATAACGAACCGCATAAGACTGCCGAGAAAACTCCTGAGCCGAAGAAAGAAGAGCCCAGGAAGGAGGAGACAGTTGTGCAGCAACAACAGCAGCAACCCAGGGTCGATTCGGTAGTTGTGGCTCCTGTTGTTCCCGCAAAACCCGAACGTCATGAGTTTGTGAAGCGTGAGCGCAACAAGAACGATCTGCCTGCAGGCACCTATGTTATTGTGGGAGCATTCCGTTCCGAAGTCAACGCCCGTAAGTTCTCGAACGAGCTGCTGGATATGGAATACACCGAAGCGAACTATGGATTTATCTCAGCGAGAAATCTATGGTACGTGTATATGGGATACGATGAAGATGTGAATAAGGCACGGGAGATCCGCGACAAAACCCGCCATGAACACAACTTCAAGGATGCATGGATACTAACCGTTGAGTAGTTTGGAGTTTTAAACTCCAAACTTTAAACGGCAGGTACCACGACAGCTTTTTCCGGATCCCAATTAATCACTTTCTTTTCGAAGTAGCTCTTGTTTGCGAGCAGGGCAGGTCCACCGGCCCTCATCCCAAACAACGCGTCTTCTTTGATCGCTTTTCCTTCCCTTATTCCTGCATAGAAGTTTGCGTGGTGATCGTAATGGGCGTTATAGCCTTCCGGGGCATGAAACTCCATGTCGGGTTCGATCACTTCCGGCTTAGGGTTTGGATAGTTTGCTTTGTACCATTGCTCGTACTCTTTCTGTTGTGCGAGCGAGAACGTGTTGAACGTATCCCATCCGCCGAAGCCCGGGTTCTTTCCGATCTTGTTGCGTATCACTGTGAAATCATCCCATCCAAGAACAATTGCTCCTTCGGAGCCGATGAGGCGCAGTATCTCGCCGTCTTCGCTGCCATCCACGAAGTTCACGCGCATCTGCATGGTGTGAGCCGGGTGCTTTGCCGTAGCCGGATAGTCGAACAACGCAGCCATCACATCCGGTGCATCGCGACCATCTTTCCAGTAGCGAAGTCCGCCGGTTGCAAATGCCCGAACGGGTCCTGTTGAACCGGTCACCGCATGGATGCCTGTGAACAGGTGAACGAAGAGGTCGCCGGCAACGCCGGTTCCGTAGTCGTTATAGTTTCTCCAGCGGAAGAAACGGACGGGGTCGTATTCTCTTTTGGGAGCATCGCCCAGGAATGCGTTCCAGTCGACCGTGTTGTTCTTTGCGTCGGTAGGAATTGAGTATTGCCAGGCACCGTTGGCGCTATGGCGGTCGTTTCTTGTTTCCACAAGTACCAGTTCACCGATAATGCCTGACTCGAAGATCTCGCGTGCTTTTTCGGTGATGATGGAAGAGCAGCGTTGACTTCCCACCTGGAACACCTTTCCGGTCTTCTTTTGGGTAGCGATCACGTCGGCTCCTTCTTCGAGATGGTGGACCATCGGTTTTTCGCAGTACACGTGCTTGCCTTTATTCATCGCGTCTATCGAGATGCGATCGTGCCAGTGGTCGGATGTGGCGATGATCACTGCGTCGACGTCTTTACGGTCGAGTATCTCCTGGTAGTTCTTTGTTACGAAAAGGTCTTTTCCATACACCTCTTTCGCGTGATCGAGGTGGCCTGTGTAGAGGTCGCATGCTCCTACGATCTTAACGCCCGGTATTTGGCTTGATGTCTCGGCGTTGCTGAAACCCATGATGCCCATGCCGATCACTGCCACGTTCACTTTGTCGTTGGCTCCGTATGTCTTTGTGTCGCGGGTTGGTTGTTCGAGCACGGTTATTTTTTTCTGTGTATCGGCTGCGAAGGCAGGGAGGGCAGCGGCACCGAGAGCGGTTCCTGCCGCTTTACGGATAAAATCTCTTCTTGAGGGTTTGTTACTTTTCATGGGATAAAATCTAAGGTTTATTCATAAAAAAAGCGATGGTTGTCCATCGCTTTTACTATTGTCTTGCTTGTTAATTTACATCGGTTGTCCGTTTTCGGTGCCTTCCGAAGTTGTTGGAGACTCGGGGAAAACAGGAGTTTCAGGTGCCGGAGGTGGAGTAGGCGCAGGAGCCGGTGCCGGAGTGGGTTTCGGTGCTGCTGGCTTCTTAGCTGCGGTTTTTTTCGGTGCTGCTTTCTTCGCCGGTTTCTTCTTAGCTACCTTTTTGGCTACTTTTTTCGCAGCTTTCTTAGCTGCCTTTTTTACTACTTTCTTAGCTGCTTTTTTCGCGGCTTTCTTTGGTTTTGCCTTTCCTTTTTTGGCGGCCTTTTTCTTCTTAGCCATAGCACGAAAAGTTTTGGATGGTTTTGTGGTTGTCGTTTTTTGTGTTGCCCTCATTCGCTTGAATGAAGTTGAGTTAAAGTTAAACAAGATTTGACATTTTAATAGAAATTCGACAAGTCTCCCTTAAAATTTACCCCGGTTACGAGTGTTAAAATAACCCGGCATTTTACTTGTCCTCTAGTTCTGCGCAACGATGAGCGGGTGGATTTGGACCGGCCGATGGCTGGGACGTGTAGACTTTTTTGGGCAGTGTGGAGCTTTTGCGAGGCAGGAATTCCACAAAAAAACCAGCGTTGCCCCTGTTTATACTATAATATTATATGGCGACCTGTATCCTATGACCTTTCGGCCCTCTCCCTCAGAATGATCCTTATAGTCGACGATAGCCAGGAGAACATCTTTAGCCTGAAGGCTCTGCTTACGCTTCATAGTTTCGAGGTCGATACTGCTTCGTCGGGAGAGGAAGCCCTTCGGAAGATACTGACCAACTCATATGCCCTTATCATCCTCGATGTACAGATGCCCGAGATGGATGGCTTCGAAGTGGCCGAGACCATTTCGGGATACAGCAAGTCGCGCGACATACCGATCATTTTCCTCTCGGCCATCAACACTCATAAGAAATTCGTAGCCCGCGGGTACACATCGGGTGGTATCGACTATGTCACCAAGCCGGTAGACCCCGACATACTGCTGTTGAAGATCAAGACTTTTTACCGGCTGTCGGAGCAGACCCGCCAGTTGATCGACATGGAGAAAGTGCTTCGCGAGGAGATCGAGTTGAGGAAAAAAGCCGAGACCATTCTCGAAGAAAAAGTAAAGGAACGCACGAAAGAACTCGTGAAATCCAACCAGCGGCTTGAGGAAAGTAACAACGAGCTGCAGCAGTTTGCATTCATCGCTTCGCACGACCTCCAGGAACCCTTAAGGAAGATCCAGACCTTCAGTGGCCTGGCGCTCGACAAGTTCCATGAGAACGAAGAACAGGTAAAACCCTATCTGGGAAAGATCCTTGAGTCGGCAACACGACTTCGAAACCTGGTAACTGATCTTCTTCAGTATTCAAAGATCTATACCGACGACGAGTTCACGACGATTGATCTGAATGTGATGATCAGCGAGATCCTTTCCGACCTCGAACTGCAGATCGAAACAAAACATTGTGAGTTCGAGATCGGGAAGCTTCCACGTATCGAGGCTATCCCGTTCCAGATACGGCAGGTGTTCCAGAATCTTCTGAGTAACTCGATCAAGTTCTCGCGCGAAGGACAAAACTGCCAGATCAAGATAACAGGTGAACTGATAGCCACCAGGAGTTTCGATGCGCCGCCGGCACCAAACGGTCGCTATTGCCGCATCATGGTTTGCGATAATGGTATTGGTTTTAGCAATGAATTCAGGAGTCGCATATTTGAAATATTCCAGCGATTAAGGAACAGGGATGCTTATGAAGGCACAGGCATCGGGCTGGCTATTGTAAAAAAAGTTGTCGAACGTCACGACGGAATTATTGATGCAACAGGGAAGGAGAACGAAGGGGCAAAGTTCACGATCGTGGTGCCTGTCGCACATCCGAAACCTGATGGAATCAAATATTGAGAACTACACCTATGAAAAGCAATTTTAAGAGGAACCTGCTGATCGGTTTCAGCGTGTCGATGCTCATTCTCATCGTTACATCGGTGGCATCGTTCATGAGCATCTCCAATTTGCTGGAAAGCGCCGAACTCGTGAATCATACCAACGAAGTGATTCTTGAACTGAAGGAGATCAACACAGCGATGATCGACGCGGAGACCGGGCAACGAGGTTTCCTGATCGCGGCAGAGCAAGACTTCCTTATCCCCTACAACAATTCACGTGAACGTGCATTTGCCGCTCACGACCAGGTAAAACGGTTGACGATGGATAACCCGCGTCAGCAGGACAGGTTGCCTACCCTTCGACGCCTGATGGAGGGACGCTTTCGTTACCTCGAAGCAGCCATTGAAACAAAAAAGGCAGGGGGAGAAGTGAACCTGCCAAATCTAAGGCTTGGTCGCCAGGCGATGGAGGAGATCCGATCGATACTTGCAGAAATGGAGCAAGATGAAAAGCTCCTGCTCACCGAGCGAACCGAAAGCATGAATGAGTTTGCCCGGTTTACACCGGTCCTTATCATCGTTGGAGCGATACTCGCGCTCATTATTACTGTTGTTTTTTATACACGTGTAACTGGCGATTATTCCGAGAGGGTTCGCCTGCAGGAAGAGCTTCAGAACAAGGACATTGAAATCAAAACCCGTATCGCGATCATACAGCAAATCGCTGAAAAAATATCGCAGGGAGATTACACCGTTCGCGCCGATGACAAGCAAAGCGACTCCCTGGGTGCTGTTGCCGTTTCGTTGAATAAAATGGCTGCCTCACTGGAAACATCGTTCAGTTTGCTGGCTGATAAGGAATGGCTTCAGAGCGGCCTAACCAATCTGAACAACCAGATGATCGGTGAAAAAGAGATTGAGACCCTTAGCGCGGAAGTGATTGCCACAGTCTCGTCATACACGGATGCTAACGCCGGCGGACTTTACATCCTGGAAGGCAAGGAGCTCAAGCGTTCCGGCGGATATGCATTTATACCTGATCAGTCGCGGGACCGCATCAGGGTTAGTGACGGTATTCTCGGCCAGGCCGTGGCTTCGGGGCAGCCGGTGGAACTGAAAGGAATACCGGTTGAGAACGTGAACATCACGTTTGCCATGGGTGAAGTGCGGCCCAGGCATGTTGTGGCTATCCCGATTCGTGATGGCTACACCATAAAAGGGGCCATCGAAGTCGCAACGATCCGGGAGTTCAGCAAACGACAGATAGAATTCCTCACAGCTGCCGCACCAAACATCGGCATTGCGATCAGCACGGCGCAAAATCGCCGCAGGATGCAGGAGCTTCTCGAAGAAACCCAGGCCCAGTCGGAAGAATTAAGAACGCAGCACTCGGAGCTCGAGAACCTCAACACAGAACTCGAAACGCAGACCGAGAAACTTCAGACATCCGAAGAAGAACTTAAAGTGCAGCAAGAGGAACTGAAGCAGGCAAACATGGAGCTCGAAGAACGCAGCCGCCTGCTCGAAGAAAAGAACCACATGATCAGTGAGCGCAACATCGAGATACAGTCGAAAGCCGATGAGCTTACCCGCACCACGAAATATAAGTCGGAATTCCTCGCCAACATGTCGCACGAGTTGAGGACACCACTAAACTCGATACTGTTACTGTCGCGGTTGATGTCGGAGAACCAGGCGAACAACCTTACGCCGGATCAACTTGAATATGCACGTGTTATCCAGAGCTCAGGGCAGGGATTACTCTCGTTGATCGACGAGATCCTCGACCTGTCGAAGATCGAATCGGGCAAGATGAACCTCGAATACACGGACGTGTCGCTGAGCGAGATCGTTCATAACATGAAACAGATGTTCGGTCCACTGGCGAAGGAAAAGAAGATAGAGTTTAAAACCCTGATCGCCGAAGGGCTGCCGGACAAGATCGAGACAGACAGGCTTCGTCTCGAACAGGTGCTTCGAAACCTGTTATCGAACGCCGTCAAGTTTACCTCGAATGGCTATGTGCAACTTAGTGTTGAGGGTGGTACGGGGAATAGCCTGAAGTTTATCGTTAAAGATACCGGTATCGGGATACCGAAAGACAAACAGGCGATCGTGTTCGACGCATTCCAGCAGGCAGACGGGTCGACGCGAAGGAAGTATGGTGGAACAGGGCTCGGACTTTCGATCAGCCGCGAACTTGTGAGATTGTTAGGAGGAGAGATCACGTTGAACAGCGAGCCCGAGCAAGGGTCTGAGTTCATTCTTACTCTGCCTGCAAAAAAGGATGGAAAGGTTTCGCAGACTGTTAAGCCAGCACTCACTACGCAACGCCGCCAGCCTGCTCCTGTGATGGTGGAGAAACCCCAGGCGATAGAGATGGCGCCTGCAAAAACAAACGGCAAATACATCAGCACAGAGATACCTGAAAGCATTCCCGACGATCGTAACGAAACGACTCCACGGGATCGTTCGATCCTCATCATTGAAGACGATACAAACTTCGCA
Organism: Cyclobacteriaceae bacterium; assembly: GCA_035656375.1. Lineage (GTDB taxonomy): Bacteria > Bacteroidota > Bacteroidia > Cytophagales > Cyclobacteriaceae > ELB16-189. Next base: position 33,090 of record DASRSO010000194.1, read on the forward strand.
AAGGTGCTGCTGGACTATACCAGGAAGCGAGGCTACAAAGGTATTGTAAGCGTTCGTGGTGATGAAGGGATCGACCTGGCGCGGCAATTTCTGCCCGTTGGTATACTTCTCGATATACAGCTCCCGGTCAAGTCGGGGTGGGAGGTGATGGAAGAGCTGAAGAACAGGCCGGAGACACGACACATCCCGGTGCACATCGTGTCGTCGCACGAAGTGAAGAACGAAAGCATCTCCAAGGGCGCGGTCGACTTTGCGACGAAGCCGGTGACGTTCGAACAGATGCAGGAGATCTTCCGCAAGATCGAATACGTGCTGCAACATCATCCCAAGAAAGTACTGATCGTTGAGGAGAATGAACAGCATGCGAAAGCGCTCGCGTACTTCCTGGAGACCTTCGACGTGAACCTGGAGATCAGGAATGAAGTTGGTCATGCGATCGACTCATTGAAGAACGACAACGTCGACTGTGTGATCCTCGATATGGGCATTCCCGACAAGCAGGCATACGACACACTCGATACCATCAAGAAGACGCCGGGCCTCGAGAACCTGCCGATCATTATCTTCACTGGCAAGAGCCTGTCGCAGCCTGAAGTGATGAAGATCAGGCAGTATGCCGATTCTATAGTTGTGAAGACGGCGTATTCTTACAAACGCATACTGGATGAGGTGTCGCTCTTCCTGCACCTGATGGAGAAACATCGCCAGCCCGAAGAACAGCAAGCGCCACGATATCATAAGCTTGGAGCCCTCGATGAGGTGCTGAAGAACAAAACTGTTCTCATTGCCGACGATGATATGAGGAACATCTTCTCGCTCACGAAGGCGCTTGAGAAATACCAGATGAACGTTATTGCCGCAGTTGACGGTAAGGACGCGCTGAAGAAACTTAAGGCCACATCGAAGGTTGATATTGTGCTGATGGATATGATGATGCCTGAGATGGACGGCTACGAGACCACGATGGCGATACGACGTGAGAAGAAATACAAGGATCTGCCTGTGATCGCCGTTACTGCTAAGGCAATGATGGGCGACCGTGAGAAGTGTATAAGTGCAGGTGCTTCAGATTATATCACCAAGCCCGTCGATATAGACCAGTTGTTTTCTTTGTTGCGCGTATGGTTATATGAAAGCGGCAGAAAATGACCAGTGAACCGTCATTCGATATATCCGATGAAGACCTCGAGGTCATTCTATACGACGTTGTCGAGTTGTACGGCTATGACTTTACAAATTACTCCAGGGCATCGTTAAGACGACGGGTAACACGACTGATATTGAAAGACCGGTTCTCGAGCTTTGCCGAGTTCCGTTTCAAGGTGAGGAGCGACAAGTCGTACTTTAAAAGATTCGTGGAGGAGATCACCGTGAATGTAACGGAGATGTTCCGCGACCCGATGTTCTACCGGTCGCTGAGGGATTACGTGCTGCCGATGCTGGCGCCGTTGCCAATGATCCGCGTGTGGCATGCAGGATGTTCGACTGGAGAAGAGGTTTACAGCATGGCTATCGTTCTTCACGAAGCCGGCTTGCTGAAGAAATCGTTGCTGTATGCAACTGATATCAACCCGACGGTGCTTGAAAGGGTGAGGCTTGGGGTATACCCGATCAGCCAGATGAAACAATATTCGGAGAATTATATTCTTTCTGGCGGAAAGAATGATTTCTCTTCATACTACACCGCCCAGTACGATTCGGTAAAGTTCGACGACTTCCTTGGTAAGCGCATTGTGCTGGCGACGCATAACCTGGTATCCGACAGGTCGTTCAACGAATTTCAACTGATCCTTTGCAGGAATGTGATGATCTACTTTGACAAGGCCTTCCAGGATCGGGTGTTGCATTTGTTTTACGACAGCCTGGAGATGTTGGGCTATTTAGCGCTTGGGTCTAAAGAGACATTGAAGTTCACCGATATCGGGAAGAAGTTCAGACAGCTCGACAACAGGGAGAAGATATGGCGGAAGGTAAACTGATCGTGATTGGTGGCTCCGCAGGGAGCCTGTCGCCTGTGCTGAAGATAGCATCGCTGTTTCACAAGGGAATGGATATTTGTGTGCTGATTGTGATGCACCGCGCTCCATCGGATGAAAGCGTGTTGCCGGAAGTGCTGGTAACGAAGACAGAATTCACTGTGAAGGAGGTTGACGATAAGGACGAGTTGAAGCCCGGGATGTTGTATATAGCGCCTCCCGATTATCATGTGTTGATTGAAAGGGATTGTTGCCTTACGCTCGACGATTCGGAGAAGGTGCATTTCAGCAGACCCAGTATCGACGTTACGTTCGAAAGTGCCGCGGAGGTCTACGGAAGTTCATTGGTATGCGTGTTGTTGTCGGGCGCCAATGCAGATGGGGTCGCTGGCCTTGAGAAAGCAAAGGAGAAGGGTGCAGTGGTGATCATCCAGGATCCCGAGGTGGCGGATTTTGCATTTATGCCTCAGAAGGCGCTTGAACAAGTGAAGCCCGATATGATCCTCAGCGAGAATAATTTCGCAAGACTCACAGATTACCTGTAAGTCAATCGGTGAACGAAACGAATTTCGAGCTGAGGTTTAAAAGGAGGTTGAGCATCTCCACGAGGTCGTGGAAGGAGTGGGGCTTGGTAAGGAAAAGGCTGGCACCAGAGTCGTATGAATGCCGAACATCGAAATGTGAGTTAGATGTGGAGAGTATAACAACAGGAATGCACTTGAAATTTTTATTCGCTTTTAATTCTCTTAATGTCTCCCGGCCGTCTTTAACAGGCATGTTTAGATCGAGTATGATCAGGTCAGGCTTTTGTGCTACGCTGTTCAAGTGTGCAAATACTTCCTCACCTCCCGATACTTCGTCAAGCCTAAACTTAACCTGGGTTGATTTTAATGCTTCCGAGAACAATTCACGATCTACCGCGTCGTCGTCAGCCAAAAGTATTTGGATGGTTTTGTTAGATCTCAATGAGGGATTAACTTATTGGCTTGAATTTATACAAGTTCATAAATATTCCAAACTGCTGTTGAAATGATTGAGGAAACATCTGTGTTGGAACTCCTGGTTAATTCGAGTAAGATCATCAGCTCGGAGGTAGAACTTGAGAAGCTTGTTCAAAAAATAACAGACATCGGGACCAAGCTGACTAATGCGGCGTTCGGCGCATTCTTTTATAATGTGGAGAATGAGAGCGGGGAGAAATACGTACTCTACACGATCTCAGGCGTGCCTAAGGAAGCATTTTCGAAGTTTCCGATGCCTCGCAACACGGCTATATTCAACCCAACATTCCAGGGACAGGGTATTGTTCGTTACGACGACGTAACGAAGCAGCCACACTTTGGACAAAGTGCCCCGTACCACGGTATGCCCAAAGGTCACCTTCCCGTTCGCAGTTATCTCGCCGTGCCTGTGATCTCATCGTTCACTGGCGAAGTTATCGGCGGGCTTTTCTTTGGTCACCCCGAAGCGGGAAAATTTACGGAAGATAGCGAGAAGCTCATTGAAGGCATAGCAGGCCAGGCTGCGATCTCGATGACCAATGCAAGATTATTCGAAGAGCGAAAGGCTGTAGAAAAAAAACTTCGCGAGCAGAATGCGGTGTTCAATACCGTTACCACCAACACAATGCATGCATTGTTCATGTTGAACGAACGACAGGAGTGTACGTACATGAACCCGGCGGCTGTAGCAATGACTGGTTACAAGCTCGATGAATTAAGTGGAAAACCATTCCACCATTTTATTCAGCATACCCGCCATGACGGGCGGCATTTCACCATAGAGGAGTCGCCTATTCACAAGGCGTATGCGAGTCGTACGCAGGTTCATGGTGAAGATCACTTCATTCATAAGGCAGGACATTTTTATAGCGTTTCTTTCACCGCCAGCCCAATCATTGAGAGCGGAGCGGTGAAAGGGATTGTTGTGGAAGCGAGAGACACTACTGCGGAGAAGAAGCTTGCCGAAAACCTTCGTATAAAGGACGAGATCGCCAAAGAGCTCCTCGAGCAAAAAGTGAAAGAGCGGACGGCCGAGCTGGAGAAGATCAACTATGAACTACTGCAGTTTACTTCTGTCGCCAGCCACGACCTTAAAGAACCGCTTCGGAAAATAAGCGTGTTTAGTAAGTTGCTTAGGGAGAAAGGTTCCGACCAGCTCGATGAAACGATGTTAAAATACACCGACAACATCATTCAGTCGTCGGCGAGAATGGCGACGTTGATCGACGACCTGCTGATATTTTCGAGACTCTCGCAAACAGAGATACCCGCCGAACGGGTAGACCTTAATTATCTTTTGACACAGATCGTCTCGGACCTGGAGATCACGATCAAAGAGAAGAATGCAAAGATCTTTTTTGCGAAGTTGCCGACGGTGTACGGTGTGGCCCTTCAACTTGGACAGGTATTCCAGAACCTTATCAGCAACTCGTTAAAGTTCTCGCGCGATGGTGTTGATCCGGTGATCCACATGACGTGCGACAGGATTGAAAAGGGTGGGAGGAGCTTTAACAGGATAAACTATACCGATAATGGTATCGGCTTCAACAATGCTCATGCAGAGAAGATATTCGAGATATTCCAGCGACTTCATAGTAAAGACAAATATGAAGGAACAGGTGTTGGTCTTTCAATTGTGAAAAAGATCATTACCATGCACAATGGCGAGATACGTGCGTCGAGCAACGGGGAGGGGGCGACTTTCGAGATCTTGCTGCCGGTAGTTTAATTGTTCTTCTCCATTTGCGAGATGATCTTGTTTACCTCGTTCTCTGTCGACTTCAATTTCTTCTGACAGAACGCGATAAGTTCCGAAGCCCTTTTGACTTTTTCAGCAAGAAGATCTACCGACACCGATTCATCTTCGATCTCGCGTGCTATTTGCGTGAGCTCGGCATAAGCCGTCTCATATGTTAAATTCTGATCCATCGTTCTTCATTTTTTGATTCACCGTGGCGTTGATCTTATCGCCCGACAAAATAATATCGATCTTGCTTCCTGCCTCGAGATCATTGGCATTGCTGATCACCTTATCGCCAGACTTGACAATGGCGAACCCGCGCTTCATAATGCTGTCGGGAGCCATTAGTTTTATCATTGACACAAGGTGTGCCACGTAGCCCTTTTTATTTTTTAAGTATTGCTGTATGAATATCTGGAGGTTACTCGACCTGTTGCTCAACATTTTTTGGTGATGGAAGAGGACCGACCGTGCTGTATCGATCGTGTTCTGACGGATCTCTACCAGTTCGTGTTGACTGCGGCTGAGCCGTTGTTGAGTACGAATGATGATCCTTCGTTGCAGGTCGATCATACCGTCTTCGTACGACTTGTTGTGAGCTATGATAAACTCGGCCGCCTTGGTCGGTGTCTTGGTCTGCGTATGTGCCATCAGGTCGGCAATCGTTTCGTTTCTCTGGTGCCCAATGCCCGTGATGATTGGTATAGGAAAGCGGGCCACCGCGCGACCGATGTTGTAGTTGTCGAACATGAGGAAGTCGGTCTGTGCTCCGCCACCGCGGGTGATCACAACAACATCGTATTCCTTCCCTGAATTGAATACCTCAATGATCTTCTGTAAAAACTGTTCGGCATTGTTTTCACCCTGCACAGCTGTGTGATAGTGGTCGACCGTGAACTTATAGCCGAACGGGTTATTCTCCAGTGTATGCAGGAAGTCTTCGCCACCCGCCGATGTCTTCGAAGAAATGATGGCGATCTTTTGAAGAACGGCCTTCAGCTTAAGCTGGTTGTTGCGAGTGATGAAACGCTCGCCGACTTTGCTTATGAACCCGGGATTTTTGATGACCAGCGCTTCGAGAATAGACAGCCGTTGTTGTTCGAGCATCCCCAACGTGAATGCCGGATCGATGTCGTTGAGGTTCAGTTGCAACCCGTACACCGGGTGAAATTCAACCGACACGTTCACAAGGACATTGATGTTGTTGGTGAATTTCTGACCTGTTTGTCGTTCGAACGCTTCAATCCGAAGTGTTCCGTTGCCCCATGCCTTTCCGCGGATCTTTGCGACAATGGTGTGCGATACCGGGTCTTTTTCTACAAGCTCGAAATTGTGAGAGCCTGTTTGATCGCGGAAGGAGTGACTGGTAACGTCGGCTACAACCCAAAACGAAAGATTGTTGAAGGCGCCGAAGATAACGGTCGTGATCTTCTGATTGAGCTCAGAAAGCCTGATGTGTTTCACGCCCTTTTCAACAGAACCTGTCATAACCCGTCACGCAAGTTACGAAAAGGCCTGTTGCGGAACTTCTTTATTCTGCCTTGTAAGTAGCCGTATTCGGATGGAACGTTCTCCAACTGTGCCAGAACTCCTGGTAAGCCTTTACGACTTCCAGCCTGCTGCCATCCGCAGAGCGTCCCATAAGATCGTACTTGTTACTTGTTCCGATCAACGAGTCGTTGCGGGTTGTAAAGACCTCGTCGGGTTGTCTTTTGAATGCTGCAAAGCTTTGATCGTCGGATGAGATCACAACCAAAACCGGGATATCACCGACTTTGTCGTTTATCGCGCGTTTCTTTTTAAGATCGAACCAGTCGTAGGCGGTTGCGCTGCCGTTGAGGTCGATACCAACTACCCATGACTTATCCTTCCACGAAAGGGAATCCGTGCGTGTGAGCATCCCTTTGCTCCGGCCCTTCTCGTAACGTCCTGTAGAGTCGTAACGCGTTCTGAACTGATCTTCGCGTTGCATCACAGTACCGGTAGGATACATCATAAAAAACAATCGAAGGGCCATTTGATTCGATTCTACTTCCGGTAGCATGGTGCCTTTCATTGATCCGGTAATTGCCTCGCCGTTGGCCTGGCGCCACCAGCTGCCTGTAGTTTCGTCTTCAAACATCGCGTTGAAGTGATCCATTCCTACGAGGCGGAAGTTTTCGGGCTTGCCATTGACAGAAGGTTCAAACACACGCCCTGTTCGGCAAACGTTGCAGTACGTGACCATTACGGGCTTGCCACCAACAACGTCGCGAACCTGGTGATGATATTGGATAAAGCGGATGGGATAGGCTTTTGTCTCGTTGTTGTGACTGACCGTGACAACAATACTGCTGTCGGTCAGTGCATTTTCGGCTTGTGGTTTAAAGACCAGGTTCTCGGGCTGCACGAACATGTGGTCGGCCGTCATGTTGAAGTTGAACGTGTACACGATGTAGGCCACGGGCAGGATGAGGATCACTGGCACCCATTTCCACTTCATTGGGACCGAGAATGCCGCGGGAGTGCCGATCATGATCATGATGATAAATATGATCCGGAACCACCAACGGTAAGAATAAAGAAAGTAAGCCAGGTCGATGGAGTTCATCCGCTGACTCCCCGGCATGGGCATGATAAAATACACGTTGGCGATCTCATACAGTGCCAGGCCCAACAGTCCGAAGTAGAAGAGTTTCTTCATGACGTTTTTTATTGTCTAGGAATATGGATTGTAGTTCGCGTAGCCTTCCTCTGCACGGGCGGGCGCACGGTTCACATAAAACATGCGGTCTTGCGGAGCCGATGTTCCCAGGCCGTCGACATATCGATTGAACATACAGAATGCAGCGGAAATTAGCACTGTGTCGTGAATTTCGATGTCGGTAGCGCCGAGAGATTTCGCACGATCAACCTGTGCTTGTGTAACATGCTTTCCGCCTTTTTGAACGCTTCCGGCAATTGCCAGCAAGGCCTTAAGTTTTTCCGGTATCGGGGCTGCTTCGGGGTTGGCTTTCACATTGTCGATGAAAGGCATGTCGCATTTCATGTAATGTTGGGCCAGGCCACCATGTGCGTTCTGACAAAAGAAGCAGTCGTTGAGATAAGAGACATAAGTTCCGATCATCTCACGATCGGCACGCGACAATGAGTTGTCGCTACGCAAAAGTATTTCGGCAAATTCATTGAGAGGTTTAGCTGTTTCAGGACGGAATGCCATCGGGCCGCGAATACCGGGAAGTCCTTCGGGTAGATCGATATGAGCCATTTTAGTTGCTTGCTTTTTTAGGTGTAACATATCCAACGGTAGCTAGACGTTTGCCCATTGGTTCGTATTCTTTTGGATCGGTAGGAGTGAGTGTTGCCAATCCGTCGACATAACGATTGAACATAGAGAATGTGGCGGCGATCAAAACCGTGTCATGAATGTCGCGGTCGTTGGCGCCGTGTGCTTTCGCGTCGTCGATGTCTTTTTGGGTGACGGCCTTTCCACTTTGTTGAACCTTACCCGCGATGTTCAGCAGGGCTTTCATTTTATCGCTCAACAGCGGGGTAGGCTTGTTTTCGATCACACAATCGACCACGTTACTGTTTTCATTGAATAGTTCGCGGGCAGCGGCAGCATGACTGCTCATGCAGAACATACAGTTGTTGCGCGCAGACACGTGCGTAGCGATCAATTCCCGTTCGGCTGGTGTGAGCGGTGATGGTTCGCGCAACAATACCTGTGCGAGCTCATAGAGATGTACGCCGGTTTCAGGTCTGAATAGCGCCAGGCTTCGTATGCCCGGAACGCCCTCCTCAACTGCTATATGTGCCATATCAGGCTTTACGTTTAGTTTGATCTTTCGTCATGAACACGGCAATAAATCCGATCACAAATATTCCCGCAAATGACAGTAGTGCGTTGCCATATCCACCAAGCGTTGTCACCATCACACCCACGAAGAAAATCGCCATGGTGGTGAAGATGCGCCCAACGTTGAAACAAATGCCGGTGTAGGTTCCGCGGATGTGGTAAGGGAACAGTTGCGGGATATAGATCGAAAGCAATCCCTGGCTTATACCGAAGAAGAACGATAACAGTGCAAGCTCCGGGAAGATCAGCGTCGTAAACGATTTGTTGAGTCCGAACAACGACGTTGAGATGATGATACATCCAAGGAAACATACGAGCATGGCCCTTCGAACACCAAGCGAGTTCGAGATCCATCCCGAACAAAATCCGCCCAGCAATCCGCCGGCACCAAGCAACATCATGGTAATCCCTCGTTCACTTTGTCCATCCGACCCGACGAGTAAACTCTGTACCCAAGTCGGGATCCACGAGAACATTCCCCACAGGCCTATCAGCATCGAACCGAAGATGATCGCGCCCTTCACGAGATTGTCGCGAACTTCCTGGTCTTCCGCGGCGCCCTGGCTTTGAATTGCACTGCGTGCATTCTTCCAGTTGTCCGATTCTTTTATGACAAGAATTGCCAGCACCCCAACGATGATCGTTGGTATGCCGACAAAGAAGGCCCCGCGCCAATCGTTAACGAGAACCATCAACAACCCCGAGGAAAATATCCCAACAGGAAACCCAATCGAATCGATACCGAGAATGATCGACCTGGAACGCACCGGCCAGATCTCGGAAAGCAGCGTGGGAGTGGTGACCATAATGCCACCGACACAAAAACCAGACAACAACCTGAAGGCAACAACCCATTCCCACGAAGGAGCGAAGCTGATCATAAACGTAAACAGGCCAAACGTGCCCACAGACAAAGCTATTGCTCTCGACCTTCCGATGCGGTCGCTGATAATTCCCCAACTGAACCCGCCGATCGTCCAGCCTGCAATGTACAAGGCATTGATTGTTCCGCTGACGCTCGCGGCATCCCTTGTGCCGGCAAGGTCGCTCACCACATCCGGCAATACCACCGACATCAATGTCGAGATCAGGCCGGCAAGTATGTTTGAGAAAAAACAAACGAGAAATGTAAGCCAGAGATAGGTGGTGATCTTCTCATCACCTATCTCCTGTGTGGCTGTTGTTCTGATATTGGTGTCTATTGCATCCATTATTATCTGAGGAGCTGATCGAACGTGAGGCTCACGTAGTAGATCGCCCCGATCGAGGGTGATCCGTATGCCTGGTAAACTTTGTTGTTGAACAAGTTACTGCCTCCAATTTTAAGAATCGTTTTGATCGGTAATATTTTATAGCTGACCTGCGCGTCTACAATAGAAAACGCTTCGATCCTGCCGGGCCTCAACTGGTTGAATGTGCTCGTCCAGTCGTAAGCATCCTGCCAGCGCCAAGCCACGTTGAACCCGAGGTTGTCGGTAAGTTTACTGTTTCCAAACGTAACCGTTGTCCTGTATTTCGGTGTGTTGAATGCCGGGATGTCGTTGGGGTTGGCGTTGCGAAGATCGAACGTTGCGTAGGTGAGATTACCGCCTAATGAGAAGTTTCTCGGCAGCACCGATGTGATACCAACGGTTGCACCTTGTGCTGTAACGCGATCTTTTGCATTAGTATAAAGCTGGTACAGGTGACTTCTGCCTTCGAGCAGATCCTGCGCCGCTGCGGGGTTCACAGTGCCGTCGGGACCAAGCACGGGGCTTTGTGGTTCCATCACCACCTGGTTCAACAGGAAGTCCTCGTAGCTGCTGAAGTAGTAGTTTACATCAAGCATAAGATTCTTGTTGAGCATGCCCTTGTAACCAACTTCGAATACTTTTACGCGCTCGGGACGGATATAGTCAACATTGGATTTCACGAGCAGATTCTTTGCCTGCATAATGGCTTGTTGAGGTCCAACTTGTCCAACTGCTTGTCCGAACGCTCCGAAGAACGGTCCGAGTGATGTTGAGGTGAACGAGTTTTGATAAACTGTCATGCCTGCGCTGTTCGCCGGCACACCGCCGAGGATCGTGATCGGTCCGGCATTCAGTTTAATATACTGATCGCCAGGGGTCGGGTTTCTGAAACCAGTCTGGAACGAAGTACGGATGTGGTGATTGCGTGCAATGGTATACACCGCAGATGCACGAGGCGTCATACGGCCGTCGAAGTTCTGGTTCTTGTCGTAACGAGCCGATGCAGTGAGCTTCAGTTTGTTGTCGAGCAGTTTCTTTCCAACCTGCACAAAAGCGCCACCTTCTTTGATGATGATGCTCTTTCCTTTGTCGTCGAACAGGGTACCGTTCGTGAACATGTCGTACATGCGGAAATTTCCACCAACAAGTACATCGAGAACTTTCACGGCCGATGAAAGATCATACTGACCTTCGAGGTGGTACAACTTGCTCTGGCTTAAAATTCCCGCTCCTGCCAGACCTTGTGTCTTTATCAGGCGGTCTTTCTCGCGATTGAATTCTGCTGAGCCAGGCAAAAATCTTCCCTGGTCTGCAAACGCACGTGCAACACTGTGACTTCCGGCAGTGAGACCTGTAACCGCTCCTGTATAGGCAGCTGTGTAACGATTAAACCACATGTCATCGGCCTGGGCTTCAGGAACAATATTTCCGTTGAGGTCCCTTACCCAGGTCTTGTTGATAAGCTGACCCAATCCCTTCGCGTTGTACGAGTCGTGCGAATCCTCTATCGTAGAATATCCACGTATGAAATAGTTTGCACCCTTCAATTCGATCTTATGTTGTTGCAGGGTGAAATTGTTGATTGAGAACCTGTTACTGCCGGTGTAGTTCGCAGTTCCCTGTCCAAAGTTATATTGATAGCTCAACACGGCATTGTCGGAGATGCGGTAGTGCAACGCACCGTTGAGTTTAAGACTGTACACGTTGTAGTCGGTCAGGTCACGTTCTTCATAACCTGTTCTCGATACGCGGCCAACGCCAGTGATGGTGCGTGCTTCGTCGTCGCCATAGATGTTGAGAGCGTTTCTTGCGGGGTTGTTAGGTCCACGTTGTTCAACGGGTGTTCCGGGGTCAACGTCTTCGTAGTTCCTGGCATAAAAATCCAGGCCAGAGAAGTACGACGCGTTTATCTTGAATGCGAACTTGTTTTTGAATGCTTTAGCGTAACGAATGGCATATTCACTTAGCGGCTGGGGACCTACAAGCTCTTCACCAATGTGGTTCATACCAACCTTTGTCTGGGCGCTAAGTCCCTGGTACTGGAATGGATCTTTCGTGCGCATCATCAGTACACCGTTGAATGCCACGGGGCCGTACAACGCCGACGCAGCACCGGGTATCAACTCGGCGCTTTCCATGTCGAGGTCCGACGTGCCGAAGAGGTTTCCTACGGCAAATCCAAGTCCGGGTGTCTGGTTATCGACGCCATCCACCAGTTGGAGGAAGCGTGAGTTACCAGTACTGTTAAATCCACGTGTGTTGATCTGGTTGAACGTGAGGCCGCTGGTCACCATTTCCACGCCTTTCAGGTTCTGAAGTCCGTCGTAGAACGACACCGAGGGAGTAGAACGGACATCAAGGATATCCATCTTTTCGATACTTACAGGCGACTCAAGGATACTTTCGTCGACACGAGATGCGGCAAACACCATCTCGTCCATCACCTCGGTCGATTCAGCAAGTTTTGCCGAAACTGCAGAGGATGCGCTTGTTACTTCGATCTCTTGTTTTGCATAACCGATCATCGACACCACAAGCGTCAATGGAGGTTGCGTTGTTGTGTTGATCTCGAATTTACCGGTAGCATCCGTGGTGCTCCCGGCTATTTTTCCCTTGATAATAACGTTCGCTCCAGCAATGGGCTGGTCCTTATCGTCTGTTATCGTTCCTGTGATTGTTGTGTTTTGTGCGTTAGCGTTAAAGACAAGGATAAATAGTGTGAGGAGGAGAGGTAGAAGTCTTTTCATTTATTTCTTTTTTAAATGGTCGTATCCCTGCGGAAGTCGCTTATAGCCAATCGTTGTAAGTCGATCTGCAAGGGTGTTGTAATAATCAGGACTATCGGGCAGGCGTGTGGCCATGCCATCGACGTATCGGTTGTAGAGGCAAAAGAGCGCTGCGATCAAAACGGTGTCGTGGATCTCGACGTCGGTTGCGCCTGCTTTTTTTGCACGGTCTATAGATTGTGTTGTAACGTTCTTTCCACTTTGTTGTACCTGCCGGGCTATGACAAGCAAGGCCTTCATCTTTTCACTCACAGGAGCCGACTCGATGTCTTTCTTCATCCTGTCGGTAGTGTCGTGCTCGCCAAGGAGCCGGTCGGCCGCTGCGGTATGTGCTGTCGTGCAAAAAGTGCATTCGTTGTTGTATGAGACGATCGTCGCGATCAGTTCGCGCTCGCCTTCAGTAAGGGTGGATGGTCCACGCAATAGGAACTGCGTGAGTTCACGTATCGGTGCAGCGGTGTCTTTTCGGTACTCGAGAAGGCCAGTGATTCCAGGGAGGTGCTCTTCCAGTGGTATATAAGGCATAGGTAAGGAAGTTGGATGGCGAAAGGCTTTGAAGAAACAGTCCGCCAGAAACCCAAACCATAGGAAACTGGCGGAACTGTTTTGAGAACTCACTCCCGGAAGAAACCCAATGCTTCCGGTGTTTTGAGTTGCATGTCTTTATAGGTTAAATATGCGCAACGAAACTCATCTTTAACGAAGCGCATTTGTCAGATACAAACTCATCTTAAGTAAATGACGAACCATGAAAGAGATGGTGCTTCAACTCACGACGTGAGAAGTCCCGACTTGTCGGGACAAGAAAAGATCAGGCGCGTTCGGGTGGATGAACCACAGAGGCAGAAAAAGTATCGATCAGATTGGTGGCCGAGGTGCTTGCGACAACATCTCGTTGCCAGCCATTGGAACTTGTAAGGATATCGATTGTCTCGGGTAGATACTCTTTAATAAAGGAAATCGTCAGCTTGACATCTTGATTGTCGTCGCCAAATGAAGACACATATGAGGACAGGGCCTCACTGATGCGCTTGTGTTCGGTATCGCGTATACAGATAATGGTCAGCGTATCGTCCTGGTACTTTTGCTTAACGAGGCGGTAGAATTCTCCTTCGTATTCAAATGTTCCTTCGGCGCGCTTGAAATCCACGTCGTTGTACATGTAGGGAACAGAAAGGGGAACTTTAATTGTAACAGTTTGCGATTCGTCGTACTGGTCGGCGTCAAGTAGACGGGTCAATTCGAGGCCGTTTTGGTACTGCAACCCCAGAAAAACGCCGTAATAGCCTAATGTATTCATCAGGACTATCGCGATCAGGGTAAGAGAAACGACCTTTTTCAGAGGACTTAAGGTTTTAGCACCGCCTCTAAGCACGCTAAAAGATTCTGGATTTCAAAATGCCGGAACGCAAAGTACGCAAAGTACGTGCATCGCAAAGACCGCAAAGAAATCCAACAAAGTGAATGAAAATGCCTCTGCGCACCCTAGCGGAGTATTTCCTTTGTGCCCTTTGCGTTAGTCGTTATCCGAACGCTTTTCTCCACTGACGAGGCATGAAAATCTTCTTGCTCATGAACGGGTTTATCACGTCCACAAGGGCCGGCGGGATCAGCGATTTAATGACCGCCTTCGCCCGGGAGGCGAGCGACGTGTGCATGATCTTGAAGGTCCTCAGGTCACGGTCGCGGTGCACCATCATAAACTGAGGGTGACGCAACGGGAAATCCATTTCCTCGGAGCTCAACACATGCGTGAATGCCTCGGGGTCGATCGTGTTGCTGGCACCTTCGCCAAACCCGAGGTTTTCAACCAGGTTCTTGTTCGGCACTATAATAAGTCCGGAATTGATCATACAGGCGAACTGCCACTGGTAGTCCCAGATCGTTCTCCGGCTCGTGCGGTCGTCGCCTTCATACATCCTGCTGAAAATGTATTCCCAGGCCGTCCGTTCGTAAACCGTACGGTACGACGACATCAGGTAGCCTTTGCGATACACCTCTTTATAGTGTCCCATCTTGTAGTCGAAGAGCTTCCATGCTCTCGCCCACGATGCCCAGCCCCAGCAATAGGTGATGTTCGAAAAAGTATATGAGTAGTCAGTCTCGCGGTCTTTCGGGTTCTCGATGTTGTTCGCGGCGATCATCATCACCCGTGAGTCGTTGCGATATTTTTCCAGGAGCTCTTCTGCGTATCTGAAAAAAGTGATCGAAGGGAGGCAGTCGTCCTCCACAATAATGCCTTCCGGTTCCTGTTCGAAGAACCAGCTTATGGCCGACGAAGGACCTTCGCCGCAACCGAGATTATAATCAAGAAAACGTGTATGCAGCTCGCAGGGCCAGTCGATCTGCTCAATGATGCGTCGTGTTTCCGCGCATTTTTGCTGGTCGTCGGGACGATTCGCCCGCGGACCGTCGGCGCCCACATACAGTTTTGCAGGTCTGAGTTTCCTGATCTGATCAAAGACCTTTTGAGCTGTCCAGGACCTGTTAAATATTATAAATAGTATCGGAGTTTTAAATGTTTCCGCTTCCACCTTCCAGTCATTTTGAAAGGCGAAAAGTGGTGATGATAGGAGGGGCAATCAATGATTCTCATCATCGATTGCCGGCATAATTATCATCACTCAGATTTAAGGCTGTCGACGGGATTGGCCATTGACGCCTTCACCGAGAGGTATCCTACCGAAAAGAGGGCTATTAAAACGGCCAGCACACCCGCGCCGCCAAACATCCACCAGCTAATATCGATCCGGTACGCAAATCCCTCCAGCCAGCGCGACATGCCGTACCAGGCGACCGGCACCGACAGCACGAAGGCAACCAGGACCATAAACAGGAAGTCTTTGGTAAGGAGAACGACTATGTTCTGCACAGATGCGCCAAGCACTTTCCGTACCCCGATCTCTTTCGTGCGTTGCGCCGACATGAACGCCGCGAGGCCGAACAGGCCGAGGGACGCGATAAGGATCGACAGGACCGTGAACGCCCCGAAGATCATTCCCAGCTTGGACTCGTTTTTGTACAGTTGATAGTACTCATCGTCGAGGAAGGCATAATTGAACGGATAAGATGTACGTTTCTTAATTGTCTGTTCGATGAACGCGATCGTTTCCTGCATGTTTTCGGGCGAGATCTTTATGGAGAAGTAGTTGACCCAGTCGGTAGACTTCTTGATCACGAGTGGTGGTATGACGACGTGCATCGATTGCATGTGGAAGTCTTTCACGACCCCGATAACAGTAAACATTCTTTCGTCCCAGAATTGTTTACCGATAGCTTCCCCGGGCGTCCACCCGAATGCCTTTGCGGCAGTTTCGTTGATTACATAGACGTCGGTTTCTTCGGTGTCTTTCGAATAATATTTGCCTGCTACAACTTTAATGTTGAAAACATCGACGTAATCCGCGTCGGCGCGAAGCTCGTAGATGTGCAGATCGTCGTCGGTGGGGCTGCCGGGCTCGTCGTTAACAAGGTGACTGCTGCGCACGTTTGAAGGGAGGAAGCTGGATACGGTTGCATTAATGATGCGTGGATTCGAAAGCCATTCGTTTTTAATTGACTGTGTATTTTCGCGAAGCTTCTGATCCCTGATGCGAAATGTGAGGATGTGATCTCGATCGAAGCCAGGCTCGGTGGTCTGCATGAATTCATTCTGAAGATAGATGCCGAGGCTGCAAACGATCAGCACGATCGAAATGCTATACTGCAACACCAACAACCCTCGTTGAAGCTTACCACCGCTTAATGTTCCTTCGATTTTTCCTTTCAATACCTGCACAGGTTTAAGCGCCGACATTACGAAAGCCGGATAGCTTCCGGAAATAATTCCAATCACGACCACGACGGGTATCAATATGACGAACTCCGAAAAGTTGAATGAGACCTGTCGGTCCATGAGTTCACCGAACACCGGAAGCAACAGGAATACGAGGCCGATCGCCAGTACCAGTGAGAGCGATGCAAACAAGAGCGATTCACTAAGGAACTGTACCACGATCTGCTTTTTCACCGCGCCAACTGCCTTGCGAAGCCCTACCTCTTTTGCTCTTTTTATAGAACGTGCGATAGCAAGGTTCATGTAGTTCACACATGCAAGACCGAGGATGATCGCTGCGACCACGGCCAACAGGTTTACTGTTCGTTTGCTGCCTCTCAGAAGAATGTCACTCGCAGAAAGGAGCGAGAGGTGTATGTCGGAGAGAGGCTGTAAATAGTAGTAATCTTTAAATGGATAGTTCTTGTAGTCTACCGGGTCATAATATTTTTCCTGTAGCGACGAGAATTTCTTTTCGACATCGGAAGGATCGGTTCCCTCATTTAGTAATAAGTACGTCATGAAAGAACTGCCATTCCATTTGGGTCGGACGGATTGGATATTGAACCATCCATCGGCATGAATGCTTACGATAAAAGTATAGTCGAAAGATGTATTCGCGGGACGGTCCGCGATTATTCCTGTTACCGTGTAGAGTTCATCGTCGCCGTATTTAACCTGTTCACCGAGTGCGTCTTTTCCGGGAAACAGTTTTGCGGCTAACGATTCTGTGAGAACGAGACTTTTCGGATCGGCGAGGGCTTTGTCGCGATTGCCTTTAATGAAAGGGATCCTGAAGACTTCGAAAAAATGTTCGTCACCGAGTAGTGCTTGCTCCAGGAAGCTTTCGGTACCGACGGTTAGAAGGGCCTGGTAGGAGTTGATGCTCGTTGCGGTCGTGATGTCCGAAAACTCATCGCGCATTACCCCGGCAAGCTGGCCGGGTGTCCATACAAACGTGTCGCCATTGGATACGCCAGATGCGTTGTTTCCAACCTGGCGCTGGTAAACGCGATAGATTCGATCGCCATTTTCATAAAACCTGTCGTACGAATATTCGTGGTCTACGTACAACATGATCAAAATAAAAACGGCGAGCCCTGCCGTGAGCCCGCCGATGTTGATGAATGAGTACAGTTTTTGTCTGAAAATATTCCGTAGGGAAATTTTAAGGTAATTTTTGTAGATGCTCATAGGTGTGGCTTCAAGGTAAAGTAATTACCCCCCAAACAGCCAAAGGTTGCACCAGAACTACCACTGATTTTGCGGATCTTGTAACTTTTTGAAGCCGTCGTTATCTAATTCCCGTGGAAACAGTAAAAATCAGCAATCCCATCGCAGGGCAGCTCGACGACAACACCATTGTGCGTCGTGTGATCGCGGGCGAGAAAGAACTTTTCGAGATCCTGATGCGCCGTCACAACCAGACGTTGTATCGCGTGGTGCGTGGCTACCTGCGCGACGAAGACGAAGTTCGCGACGCCATGCAGAATGCATACCTGAAAGCCTTCGATAAACTATACCAGTTCCATGGCAACTCAGCATTCTCAACGTGGCTGATCCGCATCGGCATCAACGAAGCCCTGTTGCGCCTTAAAGATATCAAGAGAGGAAAAGTAATATACCTGACCGCCGATGACGTTGGCACCGAAGCACTGAACCGCATCCCCGACAAACAAGTAAACGCTGAGAAAGTTATCATCCGAAGGGAAACACAACAGTTACTGGAACGAGCGATCGACAGCCTCCCCGAAAAATACCGGGTCATCTATATGATGAAGGAAGTGGAGGGACTCTCGAACCAGGAAATAGCCGGGTGTTTAGGACTTACAGAATCGAATGTGAAAGTGAGGGGGTATAGGGCGAAGGCAATTTTGAAAGATACGTTGTTGGAGATGTCGCAGGGCGGGAATGTATTTGAGTTTGGTAACACGCGCTGCGACGAGGTCGTGAATTTTGTAATGAAAGCGATTTGAGCGGACGACTCCCGCTCGCTATATTAAAGTGACACTGCTATGCAACTTATTGTTGTTGCATGAATGATCACTTTCATGAAGATCTTCTTAATCACTGCTTTCGCTTGTTTATCGATCCCAGTGGGATTGAAACATGTAAAAAATAGTATAGTGAAAGCATTTCGTTTCTTTTTATTGTTCAGCATTCTTGCCACGCCATGTTTATCGCAAGTCAGGCTTCCGAAGATCATCAGCGATGGTGTAGTGTTACAGCGCGATCGGACCATCAGGATTTGGGGATGGGCGTCGGCTAACGAAAAGATAACGGTCGCCTTTAATGGAAAGACCCGCAAAGCTTCTGCCCAGGCCGATGGGAAATGGAGCGTGGAATTTCCCGCGATGAAGGCAGGAGGTCCTTTCGAACTTACAGTAACTGGAAAGAACAGGATCACGGTTAAAAATATCCTTGTCGGTGACGTGTGGGTTTGTGCCGGTCAATCTAATATGGTACACCAGATGGACATCCATGATGTGACCTATGCCAATGATATCATTACCGCAAATTATCCTGCAATCAGGCACTTCAAAGTTCCAACCAAAACGGATCTCACTGGCGTGTCCGGGGATGTTGGTGACGCTGCGTGGCAATCTGCAATAGGTGAGGAGGTGCGTCCGTTTTCTGCAGTTGCGTATTTCTTTGCGGTCAAAATTTACGAGAAGTATAAGGTGCCTATTGGTTTGATCAACGCAAGTGTGGGCGGTACACCAATCGAAGCGTGGATCAGTGAACAGGGCTTCAAAGAATTTCCCCAGCACCTAAAAACGATCGGGCAAAACAAAGACACAGCATACGTCAATGGTATCGAACGACGTCGCCCGCGGCCTGTGCCGCCACCATCGCAGCCTGCCGACAAAGGATTGTCGGGACCCAAGCCATGGTATGCTGTTGATTACAAACCTGGGAACTGGAGGACAATAAATATTCCCGGTTACTGGGAAGACCAGGGTATAAAAGATCTTAACGGTGTGGTTTGGTACAGGAGGGAGATCGAGCTGCCGAAGTCGATGGAAGGTAAGCCTGCGCGAATGTTCCTGGGAAGAATTGTTGATGCAAACAAGGTGTACGTCAATGGCACCGACGTGGGCACAACAACTTACCAGTATCCGCAGAGACGCTACAAGATCGCACCGAACATTTTAAAAGCAGGTAAGAATGTCTTTGTTATCAAAGTGACAAACTTCAATGGTAAAGGTGGGTTCGTTCCCGACAAGCCTTATTGCGTGTTTACCGACACCGATACGGTTGATCTTAAAGGTTACTGGCAGTATAAAGTAGGTGAGGTGTTCACCCCTGCACCGCCTGCCTTCCAGGGGATCAATGCGCAGAACCAGCCAACCGCATTATATAATGGAATGGTAGGGCCTTATATCAACCAGGGGATCAAGGGAATCTTGTGGTACCAGGGCGAAGCGAATACCGGGCGCGCAACGGAATACGCCGGGTTGCAAAAGGCATTGATCGTTGACTGGCGGGAAAGGTTCAGTACACCAAATGCGCCATTTATCTACGCACAGCTTCCGGGTTTTATGGATGTCAATTACCTGCCATCGGAAAGTGAGTGGGCTACGTTGCGTGAGTCGCAGATGAAAGCTCTTTCTGTTCTTAACTCGGCAATGACGGTTAACATCGATCTTGGTGAGTGGAATGATATTCACCCCGACAACAAGAAGGACGTTGGAGAGCGTATGGCGTTAGCTGCATTGAAGCTCGCGTACAATGAAAATGTTGTTTACTCCGGGCCGTTGTATAAAGAGCACAGCATTAGCGGCAACAAGGTTACGATAAGCTTTTCGCATGTTGGCTCGGGCCTGATAACCAAAGATGGCGAAGAAGTGGGCAGCATTTCAATTGCTGGCACTGATAAGAAGTTTGTGTGGGCGAAGTCAAAGATTGAAGGAGATAAGCTTGTTGTGTGGAATGATGCGGTTACCGAGCCGAAGTATGTTCGCTATGCGTGGGCAGATAATCCCGACAATCCGAATTTGATCAATAAAGAAGGCCTCCCGGCATCCCCATTCAGGATCGAAAACTGATATGGTATAAGACATCCTGGTATCCGTATTAAAAAAATGACAAAATAAGTGTGTTTAATACACTTTTAATCTTATTTTCATAGAGCGTAACAACTGTTTAAAAAATTAAAGCAGATCCTATGAAGCATTGCCTGGTACCCGCGTTTGTATTAGTGGCTATATGTTCTTTTGGTCAGGAGATCAGGGAAGACTTTAAGCCATCGTCGTTGAACCAGCCTGGCCAGGAGTTTCCACAGGTGAACTCGCAGGGATATGCTCGCTTCAGGATCAACGCACCGGCAGCCGATAGCGTACGCGTTAGTCTTGGTCTTGGAGGAAGAGGCGGAACCAAATTAACGAAAGGCTCAGACGGCCTCTGGACAGGTACAACAGCCGGGCCCCTGGACGAAGGCTTTCACTATTATAATGTGAACATCGACGGTGGGAAGTTCAATGATCCGGGTACTTTAAACTTTTATGGCTCTGTGCGATGGGAGAGTGGCATAGAGATACCTGCGCACGACCAGGATTTTTATGCGTTGAAAGATGTACCGCATGGCAATGTGCAGCAGGTACTTTTTCCTTCGAAGAGCACGAATACATTTCCGAGAGCGTTCGTGTACACGCCGCCCGATTATTACAAGAACCAGTCGACACGTTACCCAGTATTATACCTGCAGCATGGATGGGGTGAAGATGAGACAGCGTGGACGAATCAGGGACACGCCAACCTGATCATGGATAACCTTATTGCAGAAAAGAAGATCAAACCATTTATCATCGTAATGACGTATGGCATGACAAACCATATAAAATGGGGAGGTATAAAAGAGTTTACGATCGACCAGTTTCAGGCTGTGCTGGTAGATGAACTTATTCCGTATGTGGACGCCAACTTTCGCACGATAGCTGATCAGCCTCACAGGGCTATGGCGGGTCTTTCGATGGGAGGAATGGAGACGCGATTGATAACGTTGAACAAACCGGAAGTGTTTTCACAGTACGCATTGCTGAGCGGAGGAGTTTACAAGCCGGAAGACATTAAAGATAAGTCGAAGGTGAAGTTGATATTTTTAAGTTGTGGCAGTAAAGAACGGCCCGAAGCTGTTAAGACGGCAGCACAAGCGCTGAAGGATGCGGGCTTTAATGCGGTTTCATACATCTCCGAGGGTACGGCGCATGAGTTCCAGACGTGGAGGCGAAGCTTACATGAGCTGGCGCCGCTGTTGTTTACAGGGAAGTGACAGGTGTTCAGGCAATTCTCCAATGGCGTTTACTGAATAAGGTGGCGTCCCCTGAACAGGTCAGAAACGCGTAAAAAAAAATCGAATTTGTTTGTAAGAACCCGGCACACCTATGGAACTAAACCACCAAAAGCCCTTTCGTGACCGACGCCGAACAACAAACCACCCTCAACCTCTGGCTGTCGCAATACAAGGGACTCATTTTTAAGATCGTACGGTCTTACGCCTTTACCACCATGGACCGCGACGACCTCTTCCAGGAGATCACCGTCCAGGTGTGGAAGTCGATACCGACCTTCCGGAACGAGTGTGCTATTACTACCTGGCTGTATCGCATCTCGCTAAACACTGCCATCCGCTTCGCGCAGAAAGAACGTAAGCGCTCCGAAAGCCGCACCGACATCGACAGTGTATCGCATGTTTTGCAAGACAACCCCGTTCCCCACGACGGGAAACTTTCCTGGCTGTACAACGAGATCGCGAAGCTTAACGAGATCGACCGCTCCATCACGCTATTAATGCTCGAAGGTTTCAGTTACAAAGAAATGGCAACCATCGTCGGTATCACCGAAACCAACATCGGCGTTAAGATCAACCGCATCAAAAAACAACTTACTGAGAAATCGAAAAATTACGACCATGGAATTTGACGACATGAAAAAAGTATGGGACACACAAAACAATGAGCCTCTTTATGTGCTCAACGAATCGGCACTTCACAATCGCGTCCAGGTAAAAAAACGAAAGGCAGGACACATCACCAACATCAGTGAACTGTTGGCGATCGTCGCAAATATCGGCGGCGGCGGTTTTATACTTGCTACAACTCTTTCGAAAGAAAGCTCCAATGTTTACCTCTACCTTCTCGCAGCGTGGATGTTCGTCACCGCCATTTACTGCGTCGTCGGTCGAATTCGAAGAATACGTTCAAACACAAAATTCGACCGCAGCATTTTGGGTGACATCGACCAGGCTATCGCCACCGCAAGTTACCAGGTCCGCCTTTCGGGATTGTTGCGGTGGAACATCGTGCCAATCTCGGTATTGATCTTCCTCGGTCTTTGGAGCGGTGAGAAATCTATCTGGATCGCTATCGGGCTCGTTGTGTTCTTTGCGGTCACATGGTACGCAACCGGCTGGGAACACAACTACTACAAGTCGAGGAGAAATGAAGTGCAACAGTTGCGAAACCTGTTGGTTAATAGTGACACCGGCGGCACTATAACTACTTAAAAAAATAGTTACCTTTTAAGGACCTAACTATTGATCTTATGAAACAAATATTTGTTGCATTACTTCTGTTCATCACCACTTACACTTTTGCCCAGCCGGTTATCGGGATTCAAATGGGTTCGGTGGGCAAGCAGGCGAGGGCAGACCTTCCGGGTACGTTGAAAAAGTTGAATGAGTGGGGTATTCGCGAACTTGAAGGAGGCCTTCCGCAAGGCATGAATGCCGCCGATTACCTGAAGCTTCTTAAGGAAAATAATCTCACGCTGGTTGCCATCGGCTCGAACTTCGATAGCCTCGCGGCGAATCCACAGAAAATTGCAGACCGCGCAAAATTACTTGGAGCCAGGCAGGTGATCTGCTATTGGATACCACACGATGGCGACAACTTTACCATCGAACACGCAAAGAAAGGGGTGGAGGTTTTCAACAAAGCTGGAAAAGTACTTGCTGATAACGGCCTGGCCCTTGGATATCATGCACACGGATATGAGTTCCGCCCCCACGAGGGAGGTACGTTGTTCGATTACATCGCGAAGAATCTCGACCCTCGCTATGCCAATTTCCAGATGGATGTGTTTTGGATAAAGCAGAGCGGAACGGATCCCGTTGCGTTATTGAACAAGTATCCAAATCGTTTCATCTCAATGCACCTGAAGGATCGCCTTAAAGGAATGCCCGACTCGAACAACGGTCGTGCGGATGTTGAAAAAGCAAACGTAGTGCTTGGCACAGGTGACGTGAACATTGAAGCAATTGTTAAAGCGGGACATAAAGCCGGCATCAAACATTACTTTATCGAAGACGAATCGTCGCGACAGTTTGAACAAGTACCACAGAGTGCGGCCTATCTGAAGACTATAAAGTTTTAATCAGAACTATTCAAGCATTCCACTCTCATCTCCCTGGGGTCTGGCCTTAAGATCATACTGCATGATCAGTCGTGCACAGGTATTCCATCTTAAGGTCGGATCCTCATTTTTTGAATCCTGGTTTGCGTTGTCAGCCTGTTCGTAGAACTCCATCGCTTCGAGGTACCATTCATAAGCATCGAAGTCGGAGCCCGGCAGACCCGAATGCAATGCAGCACTTCCCATACGTTCGCGAACGATCCCGGTGTAGTACAATTTTGCGTAATTATCTTTCAGGCCTTTAGCGAGTTCTTCCGCTTTTCTTCGTGCAGTAGATGCCGACTTGCCGAACTGATCCGTAAGCGACAACAAAAGTATGATCATCGCCTTTTGGTTTTGGCTGTCAACGTCGAGTACATCGAGGCAAATGCTTTCCGCTAACTGCGGCTGGTTGAGAAGCCGGTACTGCTCGGCTTTGTCGATTGCCGAAGCCACACCGTCCTTTGATATGGGCTTTAGCGTAAATTTTATGGGTTCGGTCATTGTTGCTGTTTTCATGATATAGTTTTTTACTTTTTTCTGAATAGTCTGAAGAGCGCTGCAACAGGATCGTAAAAACGATCTGCCACACGCTCCTTCAGGGGGATAATTGCGTTGTCTGTAATTGTAATGTGTTCGGGGCAAACATTCGTACAACATTTGGTGATGTTGCAGTAACCAATGCCAGCCACTTTCTGCAGGTCGTCGCGCCGATCTTCTGTGTCCAATGGATGCATCTCGAGTGCAGCGGTGTACACCATGTGTCGCGGGCCTGCAAACTCTTCGTGCAGGTTATGTTCCCTTAGCACGTGACAAACATCCTGGCACAGGAAGCATTCGATGCACTTACGGAACTCCTGGACCCGGTCGATGTCTACCTGGGCCATGCGCCATGTTCCGTCGGCCGCATCGGGCTTACGTGGATTGAATTTCCTGATACGTTTCTTTACCCTGAAGTTTACCGACACATCCGTCACCAGGTCGCGTATCACGGGGAAAGCTTTCATGGGACGAATGCTCACTGGTTTGTCTTTCGGCATGTCGGCCATTCGTGTCATACACATCAGTCGCGGGTAGCCGTTGACCTCGGCAGAACACGAACCGCATTTGCCTGCTTTGCAATTCCAGCGCACAGCAAGATCGTTGGCCTGTTCGGCTTGTATCTGGTGAACGGCATCAAGCACGACCATTCCTTCTGTGATCTCCGTTTTGTATTCTTTGAGATCGCCCCCGGTTTTGTCTCCACGCCAAATATTGAAACTAACTTCCGCCATTTGGATATTGGTAATTGGTCATTGGTAATTGGTAATTATTTCCTGCAGATCGTCTCTCATCTTCATCTTCGGAATACTATTCGTCACCATCTTCTCTCCATCTTTCTTCAGGCTTATATTCATCTTTCCAAACTCTTCCGACTTCTCGGGAAAGTCTTCGCGAAAATGCCCGCCACGACTTTCTTTTCTCAACACCGCCGACCGTGCAATTGCCTCGGCCACCGTGAGCATATGCTTCAATTCGATAGCAGTATGCCAACCAGGATTATAGCTTCGTCCGCCACCACAGGCAACCCCCGTGGCACGTTGCTGAAGAGAGGCGATATGACCGATTGCCTCTTCCAGTTCTTTGCCCGTGCGTGCAATTCCGACAAGCTCCTGCATCATCTCCTGCAGGTCGTGTTGTATTTGGAACGGATTCACGTCGGCCGTACCATTGGTTCTTCCGAGAGGAGCGAGGGCCCACGACTGTATCTCGTCAACCTGGCGTGTATCGATGTCTGACGGTCCATTTGCTTTGGCGTACGCCGCCGCGAATTCTCCCGCACGTTTGCCAAAAACCAGTAAGTCCGACAATGAATTTCCACCCAACCGGTTTGCTCCATGAAGTCCGGCAGCACATTCGCCTGCCGCAAATAACCCAGGTGTAGTGGTCATCTGCGAATCGGCATCCACTTTCACGCCACCCATAATGTAATGTGTCGTTGGTCCGACTTCCATAGGTTCTGTTGTGATGTCGACACCCGCAAGCTCCTTGAACTGGTGATACATGCTAGGGAGCTTTCGCTTGATATGGTCCGGTGCATTAGGGATCTTTTCTTTGATCCACGCAATGTCCAGGAACACACCACCGTGCGGCGAGCCCCGACCTTCCTTGATCTCACGACGTATGCAACGAGCCACATGGTCGCGCGTGAGCAACTCAGGAGGGCGTCGTGCATTTTTATCTCCTTGTGTGTATCGCCATCCTTCTTCTTCGTCTGTCGAAGTCTGATTCCTGTAGTTGTCGGGAATGTCGTCGAACATGAAACGACGACCGTCTTTGTTACGAAGCACGCCGCCTTCGCCGCGCACCCCTTCGGTGATCAAAAGCCCGCGTACGCTTGGCGGCCAGACCATCCCCGTAGGATGGAACTGGACGAACTCCATATCGATAAGCTCTGCACCGGCATGATAAGCGAGCGATATTCCACTCCCCGTACAATCCCAACTGTTGCTCGAGATCTTGTAGATGCGACCCATTCCGCCAGTCGCGATGATCACCGCCTTTGCTTTGAAAACTTTGAACTCGCCTTTCTCGCGATCGTAGCCGAAGGCTCCCGCAACTTTTCCTTTGTTCGTAAGGAGACTGATGATCGTAAGTTCCTGGAAGATGTCGACGGGAAGATGGATCGTATAGTCTTGAAGCGTGCGGATCATTTCGAGGCCTGTACGGTCGCCAACATGGGCGAGTCGTGGATACTTATGTCCCCCGAAATTTCTTTGAAGTATGCGACCGTCGTCGGTCCTGTCGAACACAGCTCCCCATGCCTCGAGCTCTTTCACACGATCGGGCGATTCCTTTGCATGAAGCTCAGCCATCCGCCAGTTGTTGAGATATTGTCCACCGCGCATCGTATCCGAAAAGTGCACCTTCCAGTTATCGCGATCGTCGACATTTGCAAGGGCAGCGGCCACACCGCCTTCGGCCATTACCGTATGGGCTTTGCCCAGCAGTGATCTGCAAACAACGGCAACGCTCACGCCGGCACCCGACGCTTCGATGGCAGCTCGTAACCCAGCGCCACCGGAACCGATCACAAGGACATCGTGTGTGTATGTTTCGAAATCAGAAGCCATCAAAAGATCCTCCAGTCTGTCCATATTCCCATTGACACCAAACGCACGTACACATCGGCAAACGCAACACCGAACAGGCTGCACCATGCCCAGTTCATGTGTCGTTTGTTCAAACAACTTGCGCAGTTGTAGAGCTTGCGCTGTACAGGCGCTTTTGATAGCTGATCCCTGAAGCCGCCAACGAGGTGGCGGAAGGAATGACATCCGAATGTATATCCACCTAACAATGTTGCATTCAACGCGAGTACCAGTGTTCCAACGCCGATCCCGAATTCAGTTTCGCCTGTTGTTGGATTGATGAACCACATTGCCTTGTATGCATCGAAGGCAAGAATGATGACGAAGATTATGGCCAGGTAAAGAAAATACCGGTGGGCATTTTGAAGGATCAGTGGTAGCGAATTTTCGCCCCAATATTTTTTTCTTGGCTCACCAACGGCGCATGCGGGTGGATCGGCCCAGAACGACTTATAGTAAGCTCCACGATAGTAGTAACAGGTGAAACGCATTCCTCCCGGTGCCCAAAGGATAAGCAGGGCTGGAGAAAAAGGTATGACCAAAGGCCACCACGACGGCTTGGGGCCAAACCATGAGTGTGGCGAGTCGCCAAAGATCTCCGGCGAATAAAAAGGAGAAAGGTAATTCCCTACGGCATAATGATTGCCCTGAAAAGCTGCCCACGTGGCGTAAACGATAAAAGAGGAAAGGCCGATAAAAACGAGAAGTGGCCGAACCCACCACATGTCATACCGCGCAGTATTACCAAAACCAGCGTGCGTCAGAGACATACCCGGATTGGTTAATTTATATTTGAGTATAAGGAAAAAAAATCCGAAAAACAACAGTTCAAACGATTGTTCTATGAGAATAACCTTCACCTGCATCGCCCTTTTGTGGGCACTCGCATCATTCGCACAACGAAAACTCAACGACCTCCCCGACATTCCTGGGTACATCACACTTAAAGGCGACTTCCACGTTCATACCGACTTTTCCGATGGCGTCGTGTGGCCAACGTTCCGTATCGACGAAGCCGTGCGGGAGGGTATCGACATCATTGCCATCACCGACCACGTTGAGTACCGGCCTCATAAAGACTTCATGAAAAGTGAAGACCACAATCAATCATACAACATCGCATTGCCATACGCGAAAGAAAGAAATGTGGTGCTTGTAAAAGGAGTGGAGATCACACGCCCGATGCCAACAGGTCACCTGAACGCATTGTTTGTTACAGACGTGAATAAGTTAACCGATCCGGATTTCATGAAGGTGATAGAGGAGGCGATAAAGCAAGGCGCATTTATTTTCTGGAACCATCCCGGCTGGAAGACGCAACAGCCCGACGGCATTCCAAAGTTTCATCCTGTACACGAAGAGATGTACAAGAAAGGATGGCTTCACGGCATCGAGTATTATAACACGAAAGGAACTTATGACTTCGTACTCGACTGGTGCAATCAACGGAACATGACGGTGTTCTCAAATTCGGATGTGCATATTGCAACAAGTGATTTTTGGGAAGCGTCGAGAGGAGAGGTCCGGCCGGTGACGTTAGTGTTTGCGAAAGAACGGAATGTTGAAGGTGTAAGAGATGCGTTAAAGAACGGACGCACCCTGGCGTTGTTCCATGGCGATAGTCTCGGCGGTAAGAAAGAGTGGGCTGAAGCATTCTTCAGGAGCGCCATAAAGATCGACCCGCCACATTTCGAGAACAATGACCTGACGTGGGTACAGATCACAAATACGAGCAGCGTTCCATTCAGGATCTACAATACAAACGAGAATGAAGAACCGAAGCAGCTTTATCTCAGGCCGAGGGCAGCGACCATGGTGAGGCTGAAGAAATCAACGCCGGGAACTCAAAAGTTTGTAGTGGGTAATGTTATCGTGGCGACGGGTAAGAGTCTTGAGGTGGAGCTGAAGTTAAAATAGCCGAACAATCCCGGCTACACCTATCGACGGTGCGAAGCTGTTTGTGTTCATGATGTATGCTGTCGTCAGGTTGATGTGTATCCGTACTTTACCTACGTCGACGATAGGACCTATGCCAAGCTTAACCGATTCGAAGGTCCGCGTTGTTGTGGGTTCGGTTGGACTAAAAAATGAATCGGCAGGAAAAACGGTCATGATCTCTTTGCCATAAATTGGCTGTAACACGAAAGTGACTGCATCATTTGCGCGGAAGCTTATTGGCACCGAATAAGTAAAGTTGATGTACCGGGCATGGTCGGCCCATTGGAAGGTGGCATCTTCAACGTAATTGCCCTTACTGCCTGACGATGCGTAGCCTGCCAGGGCTAACAGCGCAATCCCGGTTTTACTCTCGGCAGGAAGCAGTGCGTACTTTGCGAATGCCTGGCCTCCAATGCCGATCCCGCTTATACCTACACCGCCTCCAAGGTCTAATTTTTTAGTAACTCCAACCTGGCTTTGCGCCTGGAACCAGGGCATCCCCGTTCGGTCGTCGGTGATCTTACTCTCTAATTTCGGTACCTGGTGGATAGTGAACGAGCCACCAAGTTCAACATTTCCTTTCCCTAAACTCTTGCCATCCTGGAAGAGATTACTCGTACTAACGCACGACGAAAGCAGGAGCGGGATGAGTAATAAGATGCAGATCGTTCTCATATGTTGAACGTACTCCAATATGGAGACAAGAGAAACCGATTTTGCGGGTCGACGGAAATTTAGAATTGCAAAAATCGCAAACGCAATCCTGCTATTCTGTTCGCAATGCCTTCACAGGATTCATCAGGGAGGCTTTTATGGATTGATAGCTTACCGTGAGCAGAGCTACGGTCGCCGCCGAAATTCCTGCAATCGCAAAGATCCACCACGTGATCTCGGTCCTGAACGCAAATCCCGTCAGCCATTCTGCACCTGCATACCATGCCACGGGCACCGCGATCACAAACGAGATCGCCAGGAGCTTCAGGAAATCTTTCGACATAAGGGCGATAATTCCAGCCGCGCTCGAACCGAGAACCTTGCGTATGCCGATCTCTTTCGTGCGCTGTTCTGCGATGAATGCTGCCAGTCCAAATAATCCGAGGCATGCAATCAGTATTGCCAGCGACGCAAGCAATCCCACGATCGTCCGGGTCTGCTCTTCCGCTTTGTACAGCTTGTCGAAATCCTGGTCCATGAATGTGTACTGGAAACGATTTTCGGGATCCAGCGATGCCCACTTCGACTCTACCTGTTTAACAATCGAAGGAATGTCGCCCGAAACGTGTAATGATATCGACGAATACCAGTCGGGTAGGATATGCATGATCAACGGACTGATCTCCCTGTGAAGCGACTTGAAATTAAAATCCTGCACGACACCGATCACAGTGCCTTTCTTGCCGAGACCCCAGTCGAGCGTTTTGCCGATGGCCTGCTCGGGCGTTCCCCACTGAAATGCTTTTACTGCATGTTCGTTCACTATGAATGCACTGGTATCGTCGGCAACACTTCCTTTGATAAAATTCCGGCCAGCGACAACCTTGATCCCAAACGCAGGAATGAAGTCTGCATCGACAGCGATGGAAGCTTCGGAGGTCACTTCATTTTCGGCAGCGCCTTCGGGAAGCAACGCCACGTTGCTCGTGCCACCTGTATATGTAAAGTTTGAGACGGTGGAAGAAATAACGCCCGGTATTTTTGCAAGCTCCTCCCGGATCAAACCGGCCTTCGATTGAACATGATACGGGAGGTCAACCTGCATCACCTGGTCGTTGCGTATGCCCAGGTTCCTTGTCCGCATGTAATCCATCTGGCGGAAGATCAGGATCGTTGATGAGATCAGTATGATCGACATTGTGAACTGGAACACGACGAGACCCTTGCGTATGATACTGCTCGCGTTGCCACGTCGTCCGTAGTCTTTCATTGCCTTTAATGGCGACACCGCCGACATTACCAGCGCAGGATATCCGCCAGCCAGCAGGCTTATCATAAGGAATATGCCCACGATTACTGCCAACACATCGGGCTGCACAAGTACGTTGATGCTTAACAGTTTTCCCGTAAGGAGATTGAACGCGGGAAGGGCTGCCGACACGATCGCCACCGCCACAACAAACGCCAGAAGCGTGATCAGGAACGACTCTCCTAATAGTTGTACAACGATTTGTTTTTTCTTTGCCCCGATAACTTTTCGCATTCCCAACTCTTTCGTGCGATTAACAGACTTTGCAGTAGTGAGATTGATATAATTGGCGC
This sequence comes from Cyclobacteriaceae bacterium, assembly GCA_035656375.1. Taxonomy (GTDB): domain Bacteria; phylum Bacteroidota; class Bacteroidia; order Cytophagales; family Cyclobacteriaceae; genus ELB16-189. Next base: position 64,195 of record DASRSO010000194.1, read on the forward strand.
AGGCGATCAGCAACACCAGGATCGCGATCACCGTGAAAGTATAGACATACCTGATGTTCCCGTTGGCGCTGATATCGAACAGAGATGTGGAATGCAGGTGTATGGAAGGCAGCGGTTGGAGGATGAAATCATACCAAAGTCCCGTATCACGACGGTCGTTACCCATCTCCTTGTCAAGAAAGGCGGGGATCTTTGCCTCCAGTTGTTTGATGTCGTAGTTCTCCGGAAGAAGAATGTAGCTCATATAACCATTGTTGAACCAATTGTCTTCGACCAGGTTGTTGTACATGTGTGTAATTGTGGAACGCGACATCACTGCATCGAACTGGATGTGGGAGTTAGCCGGAATGTCTTTGATAACACCTGTAACGGTGAGCGACAATGTGTCCGACAGTGCCATGATCTTGTTGAGGGGATCTTCGCTGCCGAAGTATTTCTTCGCGGCCTGTTCGGTAAGCACCACGGAGTAAGGTTCCACAAGGGCTTTGTCGGGATTGCCTTCGACCATCGGAAAGGAGAAGATCTGGAAGAAGGTGGAGTCGGCGTAGAGTATTTTTGTGTCGTAAAACTTATTCTCGCGATACGAAATAGTGCGACTGCTGAAATTAAAGCGTACCGACTTGAGTACCTCCGGGAAATTGCGCTCGAGCGCCGGGGCCATAGGAGGGGAAGTCAGTGTTTGATGCCTGTTTTCCTTCGGGAGGTGGAGCATCTCGGTGATCCTGTAGATCCGGTCGGCATTCGCGTGAAACCGGTCGAAGCTGAGTTCATCGAGAACATAAAGAGAGATCAGGATACAAGTACTAATGCCGATTGAAAGTCCGGCGATGTTGATGATACTGAAGACCCTGCTTTTAATGAAGGTACGGATGGCAACCTTTAGGTAGTTCCTGAACATGATCGGCTTACGTTTGGTAATCGTGCGGTCCCATTACCAAACCTGTGCCAGCGATTATTTGTGCGTGTATGGTGATTTATGAATAGCCTGCTGTTCTTTATCGGACGAAACCGGTCGTAGCTGGACGCTCATCTTACTAAACTAACGTATCCACGCACCTCAGAAAATCCTTCACCTGGATATATCACATAGTAATAAACACCCGCCGGCGAATCGCCTCCGTCCCACGTGTTCTTGTATGCATTGTCTTCGAACACACGCTGGCCCCAACGATTCATCACGATCACATGCGCGCTTTTGTAGAGGTGTATGTTTTTTACAACGAAATGTTCATTGTATGTGTCACCATTCGGGGTAAACACATTGTACACGAATAACGGATGCTCAAACCTGAAGTCGACAGCATTCGACCAGCTCGTACCGTTGCCGCCCGTTTCGTAAGCTCGAATAAGATATCGTTGCGAGAAGCCATCGAACGCAACGTTCGAGGTAAAGCTTGTGGAATTCGAAGTACCCAGCATTGAAAACGCACCACCATCCAATTTTTGCCAGACCTCGTATCGATCTACGCCTTGCGGCCATCCAACATAATCCGTCCATTGCAACTTCACGTCGCCCGAAATTGTGTCTGCCATGCCCCTCAGCAACATCGTCTCATGAACGACACTCGCAAGCTTTTCATCACCGCAAAGATTTACCAACACACCATACCATTCATAGCTTGTTTCGTTCGTGAGGTTGCCCTCTGAAGCGAAGGTACCATCTTCGTCTCCAGTGGCATACATCTCTTCCCAATCTATGGTCGATGAAGGTCGCTTGAATAATTTGAGTGTGAGATCTTCGGGCTGGTTTCCGTTGTTCTTCGTCCAGTCGACATCTATCGTCTCCTGCACGGCGGTGTCTACGCTTACCTGGTCCAGCCACAGGCTGACGGACTCATTGAAGCGATCCACGTAGTTCGTAACACTCACCGTATCAGACGAACTACACCCGTCGAAGTCTATTACATCGAGATAATATTTACCCGGAAGGTCAACTTCGAGATAACGCTCGTGAGTTCCGTTGCCCCAGTTCCAGGCAAGGTTGGCCTGTCCATCGATGGTCACTTTCCCAAACGGACAGATCTGCAGGTCGGGACCAAGATCCATTTTCGCAGGCTTCGCGATCACATTCACAGAATCGATCAGCGTACAGTCTTCTGAAGTAATGGTAACCCAATATTTTCCCGACTTCGTAACATCTATCGTCCGTGTTGTCTCGCCTGTGCTCCACAGGTACGATCCCTTTTCGGGTCCTGCATCTATTGTAGTGGTATCGCCTTCGCACATCCGTATGTCGTCGCCGATGTAAAGTGTGGCAAATGAAGAGAAGTATCCGTACCGTGCAGTTGTCGCGGCGCTGCCATTTACCATGCCGACCTGGAATGAATGTGTGCTGTTGGTGAGAAACACAGGGAGGTCGGTTGGTACTTCGTTTTGAGTGTAACTGATGTTTGCCGCATACCACTCATCGTTCGTGCCGGGAACTGGTTTAAAAAGGTCAGGGCGGACGAGGTTGGAGTTATCATTAAGCTTAAATGAAAAAATCCCGGCTTTCTTTACGAGAATATCCAGGCCAAAGAAATCGGGCGTGCTCCGTGTGAAGCTTACCCGTTTCGAGCCAGTGCATGTGATAGGCGGAAGAATAGCGCCACCCAGTTCACATCCAAACCCTGTCACATGAAAAACATAAACTGGTTTATCCGATCGTAAATAGGTGGCAGCTAACGTTAGCTCCATTCGGTACGTCTGTCCTTTTGCAAGCGTTGCAGCGGTAGCAGTGAGGCCGTTGAAGAAAAGATTCGTGTTGTTCTGGGTGGCCGTAACGAAGATATGTTCCGGCGGATCGAGGAAGCCGCGAGGCACTATGTATTCCATGCCAGCGACACTTACCGGGAAAGTCTGGTCGCCGACAATATCCCTGCAAGTGCTCTTGATCAGCGAGTCGTCTTTAAAAGAGACGGCTATAGGTTTTGTCGATTCGAGGATTGTTCCGCCGAAGTTCTCTGAACCGAGAACAGAAGTGCGTTGAAGAGAGTAAGTCTCTCCAAGGTTGAGTGTTATAAAAAATTCTTTCTCGGTTTCATGCTTAACGAATTTCGTGGTGGGGATCACTTTGATCCGGGTGTTGTTTTTTGTGGCAACGATGTCGATCGAGCTAAACGGTTCGGGTGTAAACTGGCCGACCCGGATGTCGTAACCGTTTTGTGCGGGCATCACGAAATTATTTCCCAGGGCATTTCGTCCCTTAAGCGCAAAGATCTCTCCGTTGAGAAATGAAGCAACTTCGTAGTACACTGTGATCGCCTCTGTAGCAACGATCTTTATCCCGGTTTTCATCACCGTGGAGGGCAACGTCGTTTCAATAAGCGAGATCCTCGCGGTGAGGTCGACCGTATACGCACTTCGCGGCTGAAGAGTAAATGTTTCAAGAACTGCATTGTCGCGGGCGGGTTGCGAAACCGTTACCGTGGTGGCTTTATCGAGCGATGAAAATCTGAGGTAGATCGGCGAGTCGCCGTGACCGCGAGAGACTTCAGGAGGGGCGAACCAAAATTCCGTGTCGATCTGTGCGAGGGCCGGACAGGCAGACAACATTGCAATAATCAATTGAAAAACAACCCTGCGGGTCATCGACTTTAGACGCGGAATAGTGCAACATAAATGTACTATTTAGTGGCGTGATGCGCGATTAAAAAGCATGGCTTAACCAATAGTGTAAATAATCGTCGTCTCCAGTTTTTGTTCGTCGGGGTGGTTATGACCGTAGATCTCGAGAGAGGGGGGGCCGAACTTGATACCTTTGTTTTTCATCTCGTCTTTCATTTTATCGTTCACTTCTTTCAGAAGCCTGTACGGTCCGACGTGCACGAACTGTGCGTATTTTTTTATCACTATGTCGCGCTCTTCCATGCCGAAATTGTGCACAGGTGGAGGATCGAGTTCCACACCACAGAACATCTTACCCTGGTCGTCATACACCCAGATGTTGATCCCTTTGTTGGGTAAGCTATTTTCTTTGACGAACGACCAAACCCTGTCTGACAATTTTGTGCCGGTGTCGCCAAACTGAAAATTGGGAACGGGAGCGGAGAAGCCATATACATGCAGTTCCAGGTTTTCGCGTAGCTCGATGTTCATGCCTGTATCTTTTTATGTTAAGAAAAGGTAATAATGCTAACGTTTTGTTAGCATTATCTTTAGCGACAAATACCAAACCAGCTATGAAAGCAATTGTTTGCGAGCGGTACGGCCCGCCCGAAGTTTTGAAGATCGCGGAGGTACCGAAGCCCGTTCCCAAAGAAAATGAGATCCTTGTAAAAGTAAGAGCAACTACTGTTGCTGTGGCAGATTCCAGGATACGTGCATTCAGGGTTCCGCCTGCATTCTGGCTCCCTGGAAGGCTCTCCCTTGGTATTACCAAACCGAGGAAGCCGATCCTCGGTGTCGAGCTTTCGGGCGAAGTTGAATCGACAGGCAGGAATGTGAAACGGTTCAGGCAGGGAGACGAGGTGTTTGCTGCCACGTTATTCAACTTCGGTGGTTATGCAGAATACATTTGCCTGCCCGAGAACAGTGCCGTTGCAATGAAGCCCAGGAATACAAGTTTCGAAGAAGCCGCAGCGATACCGATCGGCGCACGAACGGCCTTCTATTATTTGAAAGCTGCGAATGTCGACAAGGGAAAGAAGATATTGATCTATGGAGCGTCCGGTAGCGTGGGAACGTACATGATCCAGCTTGCAAAGCATTATGGTGCAGAAGTAACAGCAGTATGCAGTGCTGCTAATGTTCAACTGGTGCAATCTCTTGGTGCCAGCAAGGTTCTCGACTACACGTCGCCCGATTTTGTAAGTCGTCTCGAAAAATATGACGTTGTGATCGACGCTGTGGACAAGCTCGAATTTTCCGTTGGCATCAATGCAGTGAAAGATGGCGGCGTTTATGCAAACATCACAAGCCCGGTGAAGAGCATTGCAATGATGTTGTCGAAGAAGAAAGTACTTGTTGGTGTCGATATACCTGAAACTTCAGAAGGCATAAACCAATTGAAAGACCTCGTTGAATCGGGTGTGTTGAAACCGGTCATGGATAAAATTTACCCTTTCGAGCAGATCGTTGAAGCGCACCGGTATGTGGATACCGGTCGTAAGAAAGGAAATGTTGCAATAACGGTTTAACATTTCGTTTCACTATCTTGGATTATTGAAAAAACACTAACCAAACCTGTTTTTATGGCACGCATTCTCACCCTGTTAATTCTTGTTGGTATTGTTGTGTCGGCATGCCAGGCGCCGAAGAACGAAGAAACTACAAATACTGGCGTAATCAACGATGCAGCGAAGACCCGGATCGACTCCACACTTAAAGCGATGGTCGACGCCGGAAAAATTGCAGGCGCTTCTGCACTCATTGTCGAAAAAGACAAAGAAGTGTACTTCAACTCATTTGGTAATGCCGATACCGGTAAGCCGTTCGATCGCAACACCATCGTAAGAATTTTCTCAATGACGAAGCCCGTCACAGGCGTAGCACTCATGCAGCTTTACGAAAAGGGTATGTTCCAGCTCGATGATCCACTCGAAAAATATGCTCCCGAATTTGCCAACATGAAAGTATCGGAAGGTGCCGACGCGAAGGGCAAGCCGAAACTTGTAGATCCGAAGCGTCCCATCACCATCCGCGACATCACAAGACACACCGCTGGTTTCCCGAACCCGCAGGCAAATCCTGAACTGGCCGATATGATCAAGGCTGCCGATGTGATGAACAAAGAGAACACCCTCACACAAATGGCACAGAAGCTCGGAAAGCTGCCTCTGGGATTTCATCCCGGCGAGAAATGGTCGTACGGAGTGAGCGTGGATGTGCAGGCATTTCTTGTCGAGCGTCTCTCGGGAAAACCATTCGATCAATACGTTAGGGAGAATATTCTCGACCCACTTGGAATGAAAGACACACGCTATGTTCCCCAGGACATGAGCCGTCTCGCAGCAATGTACATGAAGAGTGATACAGCACTTTCACGCATACCCGACGAACAAGCAAATGCTTTCAACTCACAAGAGTGGCCTCTCAAGCCTGGTGGCTTCGGACTTACATCAACTGTCGACGACTACCAGCGCTTCGCCCGCATGCTTGTGAATGAGGGAACCTTCGAAGGCGTAACGATCCTTAAGCCCGAGACAGTGAAACTTATGGCCACGAATCATCTCGACGAAAGCGTGACCGAGCGCATGTGGCTGCCCAGCAAAGGACAGGTTGGCTTCGGTATCGACTTTGCGGTGAGGCTTCGCGCTCCACAAGGTGTCGATGAAAAGAATGGTGTCGTTGGTGAGTTCTTCTGGGACGGTGCAGCAAGCACGTTGTTCTGGGTCGATCCGGCCAATGAATTAACAGCGGTGATGTTCGTCCAGATATTTCCGTTCAGTAACGAATTGCATAAAGTTTTCAGGGATGCTGTTTACGGCCCCATAAAATTGGACAAACCCGTAGCCAGCGCAGGACAATAAATTTTATAGTGCTGTTGCTGCCGTAAAATCACATGGTTGCAACAGCATTTTTTATTGAATAGGACCGCCGGTCCCGACATAACAATTGCCCGACGTAAAGACAACTGTATATGCCAGTTCCGGACGGTCTGCTATCCCATGCTGTAACTCACTTTATAAACAGTACTTTAAATTCTGTTCGCCTGCCGACACCCGTTGCAATTGCAGTGGCGGGAATAGACCGAACGAACCATCCGGATTTACATTCAATGTGTATACGTCTGCATCGGGCAGGTTGAGATTGAGCCCTCCGAGATTATTGTTTCCTTTGAATGATCCCGTCGCTGCACGCGCGAACAGGAAATAGTTGTCATTATCGGCGACCTTTGAGGTCGCTGGAGTTGTTTGGCAGATGATAAGACAAAAAACAAAAGCAATAAAACGACGTACGTCTAAAACCATAAAAAACGGTTTCGTCAAACAATATCATCATCGACGTACGTCTCATCAATGATGAATAAAGAAGGTCCAAGTGTGTTTCTATGATTAATATAAATACTGGAGTAAGAAAAGTCAATGATTACACACGCTGTTTATCAAAAAAAAATCATCATCGTGTTTTCTCGATCATGATATAACACTTTAAGAGTATATAATTATTGTATGTGCTGGTTCAGCCATTCTACGACGAACGGTATGTAATCTTCGCGCTGATTGCGTGATTCATTGTAGATTCCATGATCAGCATCCGGATAAATACGTACTTCTATTGGAAGCCGGAAATTATTTTTTGTATATTCTAAACGTGCTATGCATTCATTAACGGGAATGCTCACATCTTTACCTCCAAAGATCCATAAAGAAGCGTTAAACATTTTCTTTACATATTCGATGTTGTCGAAGCCCCGCTCTCCACTAAAATCTTTGAACATCTTGTCGGCTTCGGCTTGTGTGTGCGTTTTGTTTTCTGCAAGCTCACTGTAATAGATCTCTTCGCCTACCGATACAGTAGGGCCGGAGATCAGTACGGTACATGATACATCAGCCATGCTTGCAACTACAGGTATGATCCAACCTGCCTGGCTTCCGCCCATTACTATGATATTTTTATCGTTGATCCGTTTATGTTTGGAGAGAGTTTTAATCGCAGCAACAGCATCGGAGGCCAACAGTGGAATTCGTTCGGGACTGTTGTAGGTGCCGACCTCACGAAATGTTCCACCAGAATTTCCGACACCACGCTTGTCATATTGAAAAGTGGCGTAACCTGCGGCATGAAGTTTTTCAGCCACGTCGTTGTAGTCTTCGCGCGTGCGCATCCCTGAACCGTGCACGAATACTACCAACGGGGCTCTTGAAACGCCCGCCGGCACGAATAAACTGCCCTCCAAAGTGTCGTCTTCATTGGCAAATCGCACAATTTCCTGGAGGGTTTGTGCCGTTCCGGAGCATCCTAAGACCAGCAGTGCTACAACGGGCACGATTTTCATAATTACTATTTATGAAAATCGCCTGGAAAACTCAACTCCGTAGTGCCTTCACGGGATTGGCCCTCGCTGCCTTCACCACATGGTAGCTCGTCGTAAACATAGTGATGATGATGGCGGCGCTTGCTGCGATCAGGAACGTAGGCCACTCACTCACGAGCTCTATTCGATAGGCAAAGTGTTCGAGCCATTCGTTGGTAAAATACCATGTGAGCGGAACGGCGATCAGGATCGCGATAATGATCAACCTGAAGAAGTCTTTTGCGATCAACACCAACAAGCTCCCGGTTGATGCGCCTGCTATCTTTCGAAGACCTATTTCCTTTGTTCGTTGTTCGGTGGTGAATGCTGCCAGGCCAAGCAGACCCAAACATGCAATGAACATCGTGAGCACCGAGAACGTGGTGAAGATGTAGCTTCGTTTCTGATCGGCCTGGTATTGAGAATCAAAATCCTGGTCCAGAAAACGGAACTCGAATGGATCGTCGGGAAATGACTGTGACCAGGCGCCAGAAATTGCTTCGATAGCTTTGTTGACATCGCCAGGCGCAATACGTACCAATACATTGTCATTGTTCTTGTCACTCAGTACGATGATCAGAGGCTCGATGACATCGTAAAGTGAACTTTGATTGTAGTCTTTCACAACACCAACCACACGTTTCTCGATCTCCTTGCCATCCTTCGGTTGTTGCGACGGGCGGAATCGCTTGCCGATCGGATCTGTCCAGCCCATTCGCTCCACCATCGATTCATTGACAAGTATTGCATAAAGAGTATCCGAAGGAATGTTCTCATCGAAGTTTCTTCCCTGGACGATATTCATATTCATCGTCGTAACATAGTCGTAGTCGGCTGAGAGCAGATTGACGCCCCGGTCAGTAAATCGGCCGTCGTCGTTTTCTACTTTCAATAATCTTTTCCCGATTCGTTCGCCCGGTGTTGCGCTCGTCATGCCTACGTCGACCACTTCAGGTAATAATTTCAGCTGATGGGTGAGGATCGGGAAGTTCTTTCGCTGGTCGCTGCCACTCAATGGAATTCGCAATACATGTTCTTTATTGAAACCGAGATCTTTCGTCCGCATGAATTCCATCTGGTTGTAAACTATGAACGTGGCGATGATCATGAACACGGAGATTGAGAACTGCAACACTACCAGTGTCCTTCGAAAGTTGTTGTTAACCGGCCGTGCTGCAAGATTGCCCTTAAGTACTTCCGCCGGATTGAACCCCGACAGATATAAAGCCGGGTAGCTTCCCGACAAGATCCCCACCACTATCGTAACCATAATGGATGATATCATCACGGGAGCGTTCATCACCGCATCGAACGTCAGCGATTTGTGCGATAAAAAGTTGAAGCCCGGTAGCAGGAAATACACAACCATCAGGGTTATGCCAAATGCAACGAACGACAGCCCTGCAGATTCCAGCAGGAATTGGGTGATCAACTGGTGGCGGAGCGACCCCACAACCTTTCGTATCCCAACCTCACGGATCCTCCCCATCGAACGCGCGGTGGTCAGGTTCATATAGTTGATACAAGCGATCACAAGAATAAGAATGGCAACGGCACTAAATACATAGATGTACGACATGTCGCCTCCATCTTCAGCCTCATCTGCAATTTTTGAATGAAGATGTATCGACGTGATCGGCTGCAACGAGAGCTTTGTAGTAACACCACGGTCAGCCAGCAACGGATCTATTTTCTGGCTGACGATGGTGTCGAGCACAGGCCGCATGTCATCGATATCGAAACCGTCGGTAAGTTCGAGATAGGTGATCGCCCCCATACGTCCCCAACTGGTCGACATGACTGCTTGTTTTGTGCTTATCGAGATAAGCGCATTGAAACGGAAGTGAGAGTTAAACGGGATGTCTTCAAGAACTCCAGTAACCCGGTATGTTTCGTTCTCCTGGTTTTGGATCTGTTGGCCCATAGCTACGGCAGCACTCCCGAAGTATTTCACGGCAGTAGTTTCCGTAAGAACGATCGATGCCGGGTGATCTAACGCAGTCGCCGGATCGCCGGCGATAAACGCCCAGCTGAACGTATCGAATGCTGTAGAATCGGCCAGCATAAAACCTTCTTCATAAAACTCTTTGTCGTTATACCGATACATCGTTCTGCCCAGCTTGATGAAGCGCACCGCATGCTTTATGTTCTTACTGTGTTCTACGATCTCCTCAGCCAGTGGCGGAGGTGTCGACGCCCACGTGAATGTATTGTTGGATTCTTTGATGTCGGTGGTTACACGATATATGTTCTCCGCGTTTTTATGAAAACGGTCGTAGCTCAACTCATCCAGAATGTAGATCAGTAGAAACAAACTGCTCACCATCCCGATCGTTAGCCCAGTAATATTGATCAGTGTGTAGTAGCGATCCTTCACAAGGCTCCGCCACGATACGAGAAAAATACTCTTGCGAAGGCGAACAACACTCAGCGGATTCCCGATCGCATCGGCAGGTATCAGCGCCTTAAGGGAAACATGTTGCAAAAGAAAATCAACGTAGCCAACCCCAATAAATACGATCGCATACACAACCGATAAGCCCTGGTATATAAGAAGGTCACCTTCGAACTTTTTGATCACCATTACGGCCGGCAGGGCAAAGACATAATTTTGGGCAAACGAGATCTTGAATTCGAACAACACCGTCGGGCCAATGATGTATAACGCAGAGCAAACTGCGGTTGGAACAATAAAGTTTCGAAACCTGAATGCCATCCAGTAACAGAACGCACTCATTCCCAGTGTGGAAATATATGTTCGTGCGAGCAGCGCAAGCGCCTCCGGCCACCTGGAGAGATAGGAGAGGCAATCATAAATAGTAACTGCTTCCAGTATCGCCCCGAAAAAGATCATGCAGATGTTGAAGGCAATCAGCATCGACACGATCAATCCCTGTAGTATCAGGAACTTGGAGAAATAAATGGCGGCGAACGACTGTGGTGAAGTGACTACCTGCTTCCATGAGTTGTTCTTGAACTCGGTCTGCATCAGCAACGTGCTCGCCAGGATCATGAAGAACTCTATAAAAACGAAGTTGACGATCTGGTGCGCATTCAGGTAGTATTCGTCCCACATTTCGCCCACGGGCGGATCATCTGTCGGGAACAGGAAAGCAATAAAGAGCACGAAGGGCACAACGAACGCCGCAAGCAGCATCAGGTAAACTGCCGCGGTCCGTTTTGTTTTGATGATTTCGGAGCGAAGAGATGTGGCGAATGTCATACGGTTTCGGAAGTGAGATTGATGAAGAGTTGTTCGAGTGTTTGTTTTTCAGTGGAGATAGAGAATACGTCGATCTTGCAGTCGACGAGGAACTTGTTGACATCGGCAACCTGCTGCAGGTCGTTGAAGTTGAACGACACGTACTCGTCGGATCGCTCGGGATTCAACTGGCCTATCAGTGCCATGGCCCGATCGTTGTCGGAGGTCTGGAGTATTACCCGCGTCTTCCTGCGCTGAAGTTGATACAGGTCGTCAATTTTCCCCTGGAAGACCATCCTGCCTTTGTAAATGATCCCAACCCTGTTCACAATCTTCTCCACTTCAGAGAGTATGTGACTCGAAATGATGAAGGTTATGTCTTCTTCTTTGTTGAGATCCCTGATCAACGTACGCAGCTCGATAATGCCCGAAGGATCGAGTCCATTTGTAGGCTCATCAAGTATCATCAGTCTCGGACGTGGCAACAGGGCCAACGCGATCGACAAGCGTTGTTTCATTCCAAGCGAGAATTTCCTCGCCTGCTTCGATCCCGTGTCGCTTAGTCCTACCAGCGAAAGAACTTCCTCCACGCGTTCTTTCGTTGCCCTGTAGATCTCGCGGTACACTTCCAGATTTTCGCGGGCCGAGAGATGTCCGTATAACGACGGCGACTCGATCAACGACCCGACCTTGCGAAGGATGTCTTCACGATTGTCAGTAAACTCCTTTCCGAAGAATTCTATTTTGCCCTTCTGATTTTTGAGTAGTCCGAGCAACAAACTCAGGGTAGTTGTTTTTCCGGAACCGTTCGGTCCGAGAAAGCCATAGATGTCTCCGCGATTGACATGCAGGTCTATTCCATGCAGCGTGGTGACGCCCTTCGAGTAATCGTAGAAGAGGTCGGTGGTCGATACAATGTGAGTGCTCATGAAACAACAATACGGTTCACCCTATTGTTTATTAAGCACGGTTGACGGATCGGTTTAAAATGTGACGAAAACCGCCGCGGATGTGACGAGTCATGCCGTCACGAAAACAGGATTGCCGTATACTTGCAGCATGGTAAAAGATGATATTTTCGAGAAGCTGGAGTTCTGGGCACTAACCGCAGTGTTCCTCGGTTCGCTTCCGGCCTTAACGTCCACAGAAATCCTTCCGCATACAGTCGCATTCGGTTCGCTTATGTTCATCAATTTTAAAATGGTTGATGAGATCATCGCGCTGAAAAGACTTTGGCGGAATATACTTTTCCTTGTAGGCTTCTTCCTGTTGTTCGCCGCGGCACATTCAATTTTTCAGCCTGATATTTACACGGATGGCGAGATGGCCAGCAACGCATTCGGGTTCGCATCTTCTGCTATCCTGGCATTCATAGGGTATGTTGTTCTCAAACAATTTGCGTTATATGCTCTTTCGAAGCATAAAGAGATAGGTGATTTTTTTATCATCTTCAATCGCGACAGTATGATCGTGTTTGGACTGTGGTTGCTGGTAGATTACTGGATTTTGCTACTCAGGTTTCCAGGAGAAGTGCGGGTCGTTTGGTTAACTGCGGTGCCGACCGGGATAATCCTTCATGGGATCGCATTCTATTATTTTATTCCAGGATCGTTACAATCGAAATACCCGATTATATCTTATTTCATTAGGAGCCTGGTATTTTGTATCGCTGCTGGCTTTATTGTTGGGGTATGCTTGACCCTTTTTACCGACGATGAGGATTGGGGTTTTTCGTTTGGTGCCTTCGACGGATTCGTTCAATTCATCATTACCGCCCCCGCACTCTGGCTCATCTATCGCTGGCAGATGAAAGGCAACGCACGGATCTCCGAGCTCCAGAACGAACTGGGTACCTCTGCCGCCAACCTCGACTTCCTGCGATCACAAATAAACCCTCACTTTTTATTCAACGCACTCAACACGATCTACGGACTGGCGATCCAGGAAAATGCGCCACGCACCAGCGAGTCGGTCGAAAAGCTCGGTGAAATGATGCGCTTCATGCTCCTTGAAAACATGCAGCAGAGAATATCGCTGGCGCGCGAGATCGAATATCTCGACAACTACATCAGCCTGCAAAAGCTCCGCATCGACAGCAATACCCGTGCAAATATCCAGGTCGACATACAAAAAGAAATTTCGCCCGACATAACCATCTCGCCGATGTTACTGATCCCGTTCGTGGAAAATGCATTCAAGCACGGCATGAGTTTCAGGGAAGAATCGTACATAAAGGTTTCACTTGAACTAAAGGATTCAACTCTTTATTTTGATGTCAATAACAGCAGGCACGAAAAGACCGGCAACGATCCCGAAAAAGACAGTAATGGCATAGGTCTTGCAAACGTGAAACACAGGCTTCAGCACATGTATCCACGCAAGCATGAATTACTGATCAGGGAAACTGCACGAGACTTCTTTGTGCACCTGCAGATACAATTAGACCAACATGAAGGCAATCGTAGTTGATGACGAGCCCATTGCCCTGGAGATCGTTCGAAGTCACGCTTCGAAAGTTCCATATTTGGAATTAAAGGGCGAGTTCACAAATGCATTCGCAGCGCTTGAATTCCTTCAGAATGAACCTGTCGACCTGATCTTCCTCGATATCAAAATGCCCGACATATCCGGTATCGAATTCTATAACTCACTCTCCCGTAAGCCGCTCCTGATCTTTACAACAGCATATTCCGACCACGCCATTACCAGCTTCGAAATGGATGCAATAGACTACCTGTTGAAACCATTCTCGTTATCGAGGTTCATCAAAGCCTGCAACAAGGCCTTCGAACTTTATAATTTCCGAACCCTGGCACGAACAACCGACCACCTCTTCCTGAAAACCGGCTACGAGCAGGTGAAGGTCATGTACGACGACATCCTGTACCTGGAGGCAACAGGCAACTATGTCACATTTGTGTTAAAAGATAAAAAAGTCCTGTCGCGGGGTACATTCGCCGAGTCGCTGAACCTTGTTCCCGCCGACAATTTTGTTCGCGTGCACCGGTCGTTCTTCGTCGCCGTGAATAAGATCGACAAAGTCGAGCGACACCAGGTCACTATTGGGAAGCACGTCGTCCCGGTTAGCGAGGCATACATCCAGGAATTGAACACAGCGCTAAAAAGATGAGGCAGGGCTTGTAACCATCGGGGTTTTGTGAAGTTGCCACTCAAAACCTGCCCATATGAAGGCCCTTTCTGCCGTTCTATTCTTCCTTTCGATCCGTTCTGCCCTGGCCCAGACTCCCGATTTTTCAAAAGTCAGGGAGATGATCGACGAGAACGTTTCCAAAAAAAACATTCCCTCAATTTCCATAGCTGTTACGAAACGTGGAAAGATCATCTGGGAGGAAAGTTTCGGGTATGCCGATAGGGAAAACAAAGTGCAGGCAACAATCCATACTCCATATTATCTGGCTTCGGTCACAAAAACGATGACTTCGATGGCGTTGTTGAAACTGGCCAAAGAGAAAAAGATCAACCTCGACAGTCCTGTGAATAAATATCTGAAGGGCGGGAAAATAAACAGTACGAAGTGGGACGCCAACAAGGTGACCGTGAAAATGGTGATGTCACATACATCCGGACTTACAACGTTCAACTTTTGGTGCAGGACGGATTCGCTTTCATGTGCAAAGATGGACGACACGATCATTGGTCGTTACGCAGTATTGGTCGATGAGCCCGGAGCTCACTTCGATTATTCGAACCTTGGCTATGGTGTGCTCGATCGTGTGATCCGCGATGTTTCAGGCAAGTCGTATGCGGAATACATGAAGGAAGAGATCTTCGGGCCGCTTGGAATGAAGAGTGCTTTTATTGCAGGGAATCCCTTGCCACTGGTGCGGGCTATGCGTTACTCCGGTGCCGATGGCAAGACGCTAATTGAATTTCCATACTCACATCATTACTCCGCGGGTGCATCAATGGGCTACGCGAGCGTCCATGACCTCGCCTTATTCGCTATGAAACATTTGTCCGACCGGTCGTTGCGAGTGATGCAGGATACAATTGCACGAAACGGACAGGATTATTATGGGTTAGGGTGGTGGATCGACACGGATTATTACGGTTACAAAGAACTTCTCGCGCAGGGCGGAACATTCTTCGCGCAGGCATGGCTGCAGTTGATACCGTCGGAGGATATCAGCATCTCGATACTTTCCAACGTCGGGTATGGTGGAATATGGCGGCCGATCATCGATGAAACTCTTTCCGCCTTATTGCCAAAGTTCAAAGCAAACAAGATCGCAGAACAGAATGCTCCGAAGAACAATAGCTCTGCCCAAACGTCACCGGCACCAGCACCACCACCATCGAAGTGGAAAGGCTACGTTCGTACTTACAAGGGCGATGTGCCGGTTGTGTTTCAATTTGCCGGCTCGAACACAGGCAGTGTGGATATAGGAAACAAGCACACAGATCTTTCAAACGTAGAGGTAGAGCCAAACTGGTATTCGTTTAAAGTGGAAGGAGATCTTGGTATTGAAGAGGATATGGGCAAGCCCCCGTATAACATGTCTTTTTACCTTCATGTAGATGGAGAAATTTTGTATGGTTCAGCACAAACCAGTGCTACTGCACATCCCGATACTCCGGGCTTGTCGTTTTGGGTTGAGCTGGAGAAGGTCAACTAGATCAGTCCTTCTTTTTCAAGATTCGCCTTGATGGTTTCGTGGTTCGCCCAGAATCTCGCTTTAATATCGCCCATGATCTTTTTGAAATCCGGCTCGTCGCGGAAATACTCTACCAGATCTTCGGACTCCAGGAACATAACCCAGATCTGGAAATAGTCGTTCTTCGAAAAACTTCGAAGGTGTTCGATCGATGATCCCTTATTGCCCTTGTAAGCTTCGTACATCGACAGGTACATGTCTTTATAGATGGTCTTGTCGGTATCGGCGAAATCCTTAAAGCTCTCGAAGTATGTTTGGGCCTCTTCTTTATATCCCATCTTTTCATACACGAGACCTATATTCAGATCTGCGTTCCTGAAAATATCGATGCCGAAGAGCTTTCGCAGGTAATTGAATTTTTTGAAATAGTAGTATGCCCGCTCAATGCTGTCCTGGGCGAATTCAAGCTTGGCAATCTCCTGCAATAATTGTATGCGGGTCGTGTCTTTACGATAGCCTTCGAGCATTATTTTTTTTGCCGGCTCGAAATTATTAGGGTCAACGGCCATGTAAATTCCGGCCTGCACCCAATCGACGTACGCACTGTTAGGATCATAAGCCCTTGATTTATCGAGATGATCTTGTGCCTCTTTCAAAAATCCCGCCTGCAGGAATGCCGCACTCAGGTGCATATTATTAAAACCCATTTGCGATGAATCGGAACCCAGGTCGAGCCGAACTGCCTTCAACGCATACTCGAGATGCTTTGCAGTATTGGGGAAATGAAAATTATAGACATCAGAAAGGAAGTTAAGCGCCTGACCGGAGTTGGGATTGTACTCGACAGCTTTTTCAAGGTAAGGTATTGTGAGCGCGGGCTGATTGATGTGCATGTAGTACATAGCCTTCGCAACAAGACAAATGGAGTTCTTCGGGTCGAGCAGCAGTGCCTTGTCGGAGTACTCGCCGATCTCTGTCGTATACTTTTTGTCTAGCTGGAAGATATCCAGGTAATAATAGCAGGCAGCCATTCCCGCATAAGCAATGGCAAAGTTTGGATCTTCTTCAACAGCTTTTTTGAAAAAAGGTATTGCCCTGGCATTGGCCTCCCGTTCACCCGACGTCCACTCGTGTACTCCTTTCAGGTAAAGGTCGTAGGCAACCAGGTTTTCAGTTGGACGTTGTTCGATGCGCTCACGTTCTTCAGGTGTAATAAATGCTTTGATCTCTTGCGCAATGTTTTTGGCGATCTCCTGCTGGAGCTCGAAGATGTCTTTCGCCTCGCGGCGATATTGCTTTGCCCACAGATGTTTATCGGTAGGCCCTTCGATCAACTGGATGTTCAATAAAATCTGGTCGCCGATCTTCTGTCCGCTGCCCTCAACGAAATAGTAAACGTTTAGCTCATTGGCTATTTCGGGGATCGACTTCTTCGTATCACGATATTTTTCAGCAGATGTCCTGCTGAGTACCCTCAGGTCTTCGATCTTCTGCAGATTATTCAGTGTCGACTCCATCAAACCGTTGATGAGATACACGTTGGTAGAATCGTTGCTGTCGTTTTTGAACGGTAACACCAACACCGATTTTTCTCCGACGTCTTTCGAACGGGTAGGGTAGAGGGCAACCACCGAAACGATGATCACTGCCGCGATCGATATTATTCCAGCGATCAGGAAGGTCTTACGGTTCCCGGTCTTACCAGGGACCGCCGGTGCTTCAATGTTCACTTCCTTACCTGCCTCTCCGGGCGGATATCCGTAATGTTCCCGAAAGCACTTGATGAAATAAGATGCACTGTTGAATCCCACCTTGTGCGACACTTCCGACACATTGAGCGACGTGGTTTTAAGCAGCTCCATGCTCCGTTTTAGCCTGGTCTCCTTGATCAGTTGGTTGACGGAGGTATCACCGGCCTTTTTGATCTTGAGCAGGAGGTTCGACCGGCTCATGTTCATCTTGTCGGCAAGCTCGGTAACGCCGAATTGCTCGTCGTGCATGTTGTCCTGGATGGTGGCGATCACCAGTTCTAAAAATTCTGTATCGGGAGAGCGTTCGGCCATGTTTTCGGACGGCCCAAAGGTATCCATTCGTCAGGATTTACATCGATTCGTCAGGATTTCTATGTTTTCAGGCAAATTTGATGGTTTTGTCAGCAAGGCTGTTTCTCCTCTGCCCAGGGTCTACCCGTTCTTTACATCGTCGAACAAAAACCCTCGACAACCAAAAACCATGAAAAACAGGAACCTGATTCTCGGAATTTTAGTCGCAATTGCCGTCATCCTTACCTCTTGTGGTAGCAAGGAATCGGCCTCAGAAAATTCGGGCGCCAAAGCCCCCGAAGTAGATATCCACACCGCGGTAGTTACCGACAACCTCGATGCTCTTAAGCAGCATATTGCAGCGGGAACCAACATCAATGAAAAAGACCCTTTCGGTGGATCGAGCCCGTTGATCTCGGCAGCGGTTTTCAACAAGCCTGAAGCAGCCAGGATCCTCATCGACGCAGGTGCCGACATCAACTTTCAGAATAACGACGGCGCTACGGCACTCTCAACCGCTGCTTTCTTCTGCAACAAGGAGATCGTGCAGATGCTGCTGGATAAGGGAGCGGATAAAACCATCAAAAGTAAATACGGTGCAACTGCATACGACAACGTGGCGGCTCCTTTTGCACAAATGAAGGACGCGTACGACATGATGGGCAATATCCTCGGCCCGATGGGACTGAAGCTTGACTATGCACGTATCGAGAAGACTCGTCCCGAGATCGCTGAAATGCTGAAGTAACATGAGCGAGGCGAGACGGTACGATATCGATTGGATCCGGGTGATTGCGATCGGTTTGTTGTTGATCTACCACGTAGCGATTGCGTTTCAGCCATGGGGTGTTATGATCGGCTTCCCGACAAACAAAGAAGCATGGACAGGACTGTGGATCCCCATGACGATGCTCAACATCTGGCGCATTCCGCTACTGTTCTTCGTGTCGGGTATGGGAGTATACTTTGCACTGAAGAGCCGGACCTTAAAAGAGCTTTACGCTGAGCGGTCGCTGAGGATATTTGTACCGTACGTCTTTGGGATGTTTGTCATAGTTCCAATCCACACGTATCTCTGGCGTTATTACTTCAACATGCAACTGATCTACACACCGAGTGCTGGTCACTTGTGGTTTCTCGGAAACATCTTCATCTATGTGCTCGTCCTCACTCCATTGTTCATGTACATGAAAACAACAACGTGGGTCAAAAAGGTGTTTGGTCATCCTGCGGGCGTATTGATCGTGATAGGCGCATTTGTTCTTGAGCAGGTGATCATCAAGCCTGTCCCGTATGAACTTTATGCGAATACGTGGCATGGCTTCGTGTTGGGCATGCTGGCATTCTTTTTCGGGTTCTGTTTTGTGCTGGCAGGTGCAACGATGTTGAAAGGCAGGTGGATCTTCGCGACGATTGCCATTGGCCTGTTTGTGTTGAGGCTTAATGGATTTCAGCAACTGCTCGTTGTTGAATCACAGTGCTGGATATTCTCGGTCCTGGGATTCGGCTACAAGTATCTTAATCGCGGAAGCAATGCATTAACGTACCTGGCCCAGGCTGCCTATCCCGTGTACATTCTTCACATGATCTTTTTGTATCTCGGCGCGCTGCTGATCTTCCCGCTGAGCATGCCGGTACAACTAAAGTTCGTGACGCTTTTGATCTTCACGCTTATGGGGTGTATGCTCACTTATGAATACGTGGTGAGAAGAATAAAGTGGATCAGACCGTTGTTTGGCTTGAGGTTTACTCCAACCTCAAGCTCGACACGAGATTCGAAGCTGCAGCCTTCAGAGACTGGTAGCTGATGGTAAGTAGCTGGGATATGTTAATTACACAATCAAGGGCACAGGCGGAGAGGGGCGTTTCAGGCGAGGGCCTGCCCCATGCTTGTCGGGGCGATGTTGGACTGAAAGACCGTGCGGGGAATTGCGCGCCAGAGCTCGTCGCGGGTTTCTTTGGTGTATTGAAGTGCTTTCTTGCCCATGGCAGTGATCTCGAAATACTGGCGAGGGCGGCCGGCGCGGTCGTCGGTGCTTTCACCTGCGAAGGAACGGAGGTAGCCTTTGCTTTCCATGCGACGGAGTGCGGTGTGGAGAGCGCCCATGCTCACGGTACGCGACATACGCGCTTCGATCTCGTCTTTGATTGCGACGCTGTATGCGTTGTTGTTGAGGATTGCGATGGCGATCATCACGAGCTCTTCGAATTCACCGAGCTGGTATTTCTTCATGGGTGAGTCAGTTCTATCCAAATGTAGGAATATTGGGCAAAAGAGCAAGCCCTGGCATGTTGGATTATTTATGGCTACCGGAGTTTGGTATCCAGCTCTGTCCAGCGGCTGTCGGAGTGTAATGCCTTCAACTCCTCGTCGTTCTGATATTGATTCCTGGAATTGAAACCGTTCGCCGCAGATTTGAATAAGTTACTGAAGGCCTGGTCTGTGTTACCTTTTTTCAGGTATCATTTTGCGAGGTTGTAGTAGTCTGAAGGGTGGGGGCCGAGTTCGATCGATCTTTCGAAGTACGACATCGCTTCATCTATCTTGTTCATACCAAGTACGGCGCGACCGATGTAGCCGTAGGTGAACCCTTCTTTCTTCTGATCTTTTTCGTACGCGTCGAGCCATCGAAGCGCATCGGATCTTTTATCCAGGGCATAAGAGATGATCACCATGTTGAGCATGGCCCCCCGATTTTCGGGTTCGAGCGCAATTGCTTTGTTATAGACTTCGGCAGACTCTGCGAAACGTTTCTTCTTCATATAGGCATCGCCCAGCATCCGGTACGCGCCCGCATCCTTTGAGTTGGGGTGTTCCTTCATCCATTGCGTCATGAGTTCGATCACCCTGTCGTAGTTCCCCTGGTAGGTCATTGCGACAATTTCGCGGGCCATTTCAGGCTTCGAAGACGTGACGGGCAGGGGAGTCAGGTGAGTTTTCCAGAACGAAAGAGTTTCGAGGATATACTTCTTCGAAATTTCGTTGTCCGTAAACGCATCGAATGCATGAGGCATCGTTGCGGCAAAAGCGATCGTCCATGGTGCATTACTGTCAAGAACGTTCTTCCACAACGCCGTGTAGTCCATGTGACGTGCATCGAGTTCGGTGGCAATGAAATACACCGGAAGATCTTTCCGGTAAGGAGCTTTTGGAGTTTCGGCGTAATAGATTGCTGCGGCTCTGATACCCGGGTGTGCCGCTGGTGACATGAGATAAGGCAATACGTACCTGCCATTGGCCGACGCGGCATAAACACCGATCCTGTTGCCGTCGATGTGATCCTGTTTGCCCAGGAAGTCGAACATGGCATTGTAGCTTTCGGTCAGTCGTTCTCCATCCGAGTCCATCGACACCCCGATAAAGCCATGTGTTGCCACCAGCTTCGGCCATGACCTGTAAACACCGTTGTTCCTCATGCGGTTGTCGCCGAAGCCGTTCATGAAAACGATCACGGGGAGTTTTTCGCCGGGCTTGAGCCTGGGTGGGAGGTGAAGATCGATTTTCAGTTCGACTTTGTCGTCTTTGAAATAGGTAATGTCTTTTTTCACGACGACGTCGTTCATCGCGGCCGTTTCGAGGACGACACCCCAGTGGTTGCCGTTGAATTCGGAGTCACCGGTTTGAGCAAAAAGGGAGAGACTGGCGAGGAAGAACGAAAGAACAAGTAATGATTTCATGACAGGAAATGGATTTTCCTGCAACAAACGGCTTTAAAAAGAGGAATTATTGCGTCCCGCTAAGGCATGAAGAGATATTTCTATAAGCTGAGGGCGTTGTCCCGAACTTCCTCCTGAACATCGTATTGAAGCTCGACACGGAACTAAAGCCGCAGTCGTAGGCAATCGACGAGATCGTCAGGTTTTTATACTTCGGATCTATCAACCTGGCCCGCGCCTCTTCCAGCCGCCACCCATTCGCCAGGTCGTTGAAGTTTTTCTGGAACCGCTCGTTGATCACCCTCGACAGGTGATGTCGCGGCACGTTGAATCTCTTTGCCATGACGTCCACAGAGATCGAAGAATCCAGGAACAGGTTTTGCCTGATGGCGTCCCGTATGAGCACTTCAATCCTGTCGGCTTCGTCCTTCTTCAACCCCGAATGCGCATACTTGACCGTTACTTCCGGTTTGAGCTCAACAGGTTGTTTAACTCCCTGGAAGAGGTCGGGTCGATCGAAAAGCTTATAGCTGATCCAATACACGAGCAGTGTAAGAGAAATAAACAACCAACGAACATCCGGGAAATCCGGATTGTGCATGATCATTAACATCATGGTGAACAGGATAATCGTTTCCACGATCACCACGATCACAAGAAATTGGCGGAGCTCACGAACCGGGATAAGCTTCCAGCTTACGATCGCATACGCAACGACGGAGATCAAATGATAAGACGGGAAGGGAAGTACCCACACATACCGCGGAATAATATAGAAGTTCAGAAGCTCGCCGGTTAATGTATTTATAAGGTGCCACAGGAAAGGAACTGCGTGCAGCAAGTCACTCCAGGTTACATCGACCTTCCCGTCGCGCGACCGGAAGAATAAATATAACGACGGGCCAATCAATAAAGGAAAGCTGTAGGAGAGGAGGTACAACAGGTTTACATTATACCACAGCCACGACTTGGTGAAGACTTTAAACGTGAGCTGAATGCCGACCACGACCAGGAACAATGCGAAGAAAGTTCTTGCGGCATCGTTACGGCTTTTACGAAGAAGAAAGAAGCTCAGTACCGCGCCCTGCAGTGCTCCGAACGAAAGCAGGTAAATGTTCAGTTGGTGGACCATCGAACTAAACTACGAATTCGGAGCCGACTCGTTCGCCCCGTCGACGTATTTACCCCTGATTTGGGGATCAACTCAAGGCTTTTTCGAGAGCTTTATGAACTGTTCTTTATCTGAGAATCCAGTTTTTATGAATTGCTGCATTTGCTCTTTGGTGGGAGAGAAGATGTAAACGGAATCGGGTGTGTTCGTCAGCTTCCGAAGAGCAGGTAAATCGTTTTCCAAAGAGATCCTCGCCATGACAAGTCCTCGTTTATTTCGCAGCATTGTTGTTACTCTCCAAGAACTATCAGTCAGGCGGTGGTTCAAATAGTAAACCTTCTTCAGTCTTTTGATCTTATCGCCGCAGCCCAGGCAGAACAAGGTGTCCTGTTCATCCCAATCGGCAAAGAAGTCACCGGACTTTACCGTTATGTTCACGGGGGTTGATCCGTCACGTTCAACAAATGTTGTATCGCCGTGTATCCTGACCCTGTCGGCAGAATCGAGGTCTGAAACTTTTCCGGCAAACACGTTGTGTTTTGATCGGATGATGACATTGCGATCAATTGTCAATGTTGCTGAGTCTTCTTTGTTTTCGAATGTTCCCCTGAATTTCCCGGGTATGACTTTTTTATCCTTAAGCCATGATGGCTGGGGTGTTGTGAATTTTGCCGTTTTGTCTGCGCATGAACAAAGAAACAGCAAAAAGAATATGACTCTTATATTCACATAAAGTTGTTACTCTTTCGCCAGCGCCACTTTGATCGACACGATCTGCCTGATCCACCTGGTCGGTTTCTTATCGTGCGGCGCTACGATCCTGAACGGACCTTCCTCTTTTGGTAACGGATTGCCATCCACGTGGGTTGCGAGCAGGATGTCATTCGAAGCGAATTCGGGATCGATCTCAGTAAGTGAATAAACAACCTGGTATCCATCAGCGGCTTTGATCATAACATACTTCACCAGGTTCTCGCCCCGAAGATCTTTGCCCAGCGTAACTCCTGCCGCACTTAACACACTCGCAAGCAACGTGCCTTTGAAAACATGCTCCTTTCC
>DASRSO010000195.1:0-69347 GCA_035656375.1 Cyclobacteriaceae bacterium
AGGCGAGAAAATACTCTCAACAAGGGGTTTTTTGGTAAGGAGCCGAAGTAAGAAAAGGTCTGGTAGTTCAGCTGGTTAGAATGTCCCGACAGTAGCGTCGGGAAGGTCGCTGGATACGAGAAATTGGTTTTAAAAATATTGGTCTGGTAGTTCAGCTGGTTAGAATGCCTGCCTGTCACGCAGGAGGTCGCGGGTTCGAGTCCCGTCCGGACCGCTGAAGAATAAAAAGCTCTCATTTTGAGAGCTTTTTTATTTTTGTGGCACCCATGCCCGGCCCCGATTTGTCGATCAAAAATTTGGTGATTGGAATTGCCCTCCTGGCGATCTTCACCTTTGGCTACCAGCCGGTTGTGAACTACTTTTTCTATGGTGGCGGGTGGCCTTTTGTTCAGATCGTTTTTATCGTGATCTACTTTGCGGGCGTTGTGAGTGTAAGGAGATCCGGAATTCCAACCTGGGGGAAGTGGCTGTTGTACCTGGCGCCCTTGGCGATTGCCGTCCTGATGGCGCCGTGAGATCAGAAGTAAGCCATTACTTTTCTATCGACCCGCAAAACAGATTGTTGTTTGTAAAGCTCCTTGTACTTTTCGCGCAAGCGTCGATTTCGCGTAACAGTGAAGGTGACCGTTTGTAGGCATAAATGACGATGTATGTATTTTCCGAGATCATGCGCTTTTGGTCGGGGTCGTACCAGTTGCCTGCAACGGGAATTGCAGTCGCACCATTCTTAAAGACCTCGAGGACCTAAGTGTTTTTGAAGCTGAGCCATTCATCTTCGGTGATCAGGCTTCCATCGGGGCGTGATTGTCCGAAGTAGAGGCTTGTTTCGATCATTCGGTTTGAGCAGAAGTAAGGATTATGGCGAAGAGGAGCAGGGCGGGGGTGCGCATTAGTCTAAGATAGTCAGTCAGTTTTTAAAGTCTGCGTGCTTGCGTGGGATAAAGAGTCCTTTGATGCAATTGGGGTTTCGGATACAGATCTGGATGTGGTTCTTTTCGCGGAAGCCGGCGGTTGGGTAAAGGAGTGGGCCTTCCCAAAAGGCGGCGCGGACGGAGTCGAATGGAGGTTGGTTTTGTAGTTTGTTGATATCATGGACGGCTTCGATGACAGCACAGTCAAGATATCGAACAAGGAAGTTATCATCACCGGTTAAAGATTTGTTTCGCAAAGTGGTTGAGCCACCTTGAAGTTGGGTATAGACATATGCATCTTTTACCATCTGAAAATTCTCGTAGTCTATCAAGTCAAGGCAATAGCCAAGGTCAAGCACGGCACCCAAAACAGCTGGTCTCTTTATTCGCGAATTTTTTCGATGGCTGGACGAGATGGCAAATTCCAGTGCCCGGGCTGGACTCTGTTCCCAAAAATATATGCCATGCCCGATCCAATCCCAGAGATTCATACTGGGCGTGAGTTCCCTGGTCTGCAACACTACATCCCGGACGATCTCTTCGTCGGTACCATGAAATGCCAGGATCAGTCCTCGTTTTTCAGTGTATACTGACTGTTCTGATCCAATGCTAAATATCTGGGAAGGTCTTTCCATCTCTTACGTAGCTTGCCCTTGCGAGTCATCACTCCAATCCTGATAAAAAATGCAATTGCTTCTTTTTTTGTAGGTGGTTTTTTCAACGCATCCTGTACAAACTTGTGGAACCCTTCGCGGTCAATTTCATACATACCTTTTCGTGTTTGGTTTATGCCTCAATTATAAAGTGCTCCTCACCACTTCCAAAGTATTTCACCTTATCCCTTCCAACTTCATCAGGAAAACCGTACACCTTACCGGCCGCTCTTGCACAAGCACCCATGACATTTCTTTACAACCCCTGATTACCCCAATGTCGTTTCACACACTATCTTTATCCCTTCATGCAAAGCCCGCTTCGCAGAATCATCCTGGTCTTCATCCTGATTGCCCTCCTGCCAGTCATATTCCTCCTCTATGAACTGGCTGAACTCAACAAAAATGAAAGCATCGTCAGGGAAACCTATCAAAACCAACTCGACGCCATCCTCTACTCGGTAAACCAGTACTCCGACGACGTCATCTCCAGCTGGGCCAACCGCATCCGCCAGGAACGACGGGAACGACCCAACGACTTCGAAGCCCAACTGCCCAACATCATCAACCAGGTCGACGTGGTACGATATGTCTACCTGTCGGACCTCAAAGGCAATTCCGTCGCCTTTAAACTCTACGAACCCGATCCTCCCAACGATGAGGTGAAAACGAAGCTCGACCAGATCATCGAAGCAAATGCCGACCAATGTCACCGCCTCATCGAATACGCCGAAGCAGGCTTCCGTAAGATGCAGGCAGTCGAAACACCCGTCTACAGCGAGTCTATCGCCATACTCTTCGCCCTCGACGGCGGCGAATCAGACTACCAGATCGGCGTGCTCGTCGTGCACCTCCCCATGCTCATCAAAAACAACCTCGCGCCCAAGATGCAGGCCATCTCGCAAGGCAAGCTTATCATCTCTGCATTTCGCCTCGCCGACGATTCACTGATCTACTCCACAGAACCAAACCGTCTCGACGACCGTGCCCGTGCCGACGCCCAACAGTTCAAAGACCTCATGCACAAAAAAGACTTCTGGATCCTTCCCGGTTATTACGTGGGCATCAACGTGGTAGGGGTAACTCTCGAAGACCTTGTACGCGAACGAACTTCGACAGCCATCATCATCCTCGGCGTGCTCGCACTGATATTCGCGGGCGGTATCTACTTCCTCTACAGTAACATCCGTCGCGAGATCTATCTATCCCAGGCGAAATCTGAATTCGTGTCGAACGTGTCGCATGAAATCCGGACACCGCTATCGCTCATTGGAATGTTTGCCGAAACACTCGAGACCGGCCGTGTTTCGACAGAAGAAAAGAAGAAAGAGTATTATGGCATCATCAGTAAGGAAACCGCACGGCTATCGCGCATCGTGAATCGTATCCTGAACTTCTCCCAGCTCGAAGCCAATAAAAAGACCTTCAACTTTCAGCCTGTACAGATCAACGACCTCTCGGCCGACCTGCTCAAAATATATTTCTATCCAATGCAGGAAAAAGGATTCACCTTCGAATTTCATCCCGGCGAAAACCTGCCAATGATCCGCGCCGATCGTGAGTCGATATCAGAAGTACTGGTCAACCTTCTCGACAACGCAATCAAATACAGTCGCGACAACAAACGCATCACTATCACGACAGGGGTTAAAGACCGTTACACTTTTATCTCTGTAAAAGACCAGGGCATCGGTATTGCCAAGAATCACCAACGCGACATCTTCGATCAGTTCTATCGCGCTCCAACAGGCGACGTCCACACAACAAAAGGATCCGGTCTTGGCCTTGCTCTTGTGAAGAAGATTGTTGGTGCACATGACGGCGAGATCAAAGTAGAAAGTGCCCCCGATAAAGGCAGCACATTTACCGTTTACTTTCCATTTATAAACACGGGAACATGAGTTACTCCATCCTAATCGTAGAAGATGAGCCAAACATGAGGCTCGGCCTTAAAGACAACCTGGAGTTTGAAGGCTATTCTGTCGACCTGGCAGAAGACGGCGCCGAAGGACTCGACAAGATCCTGAAGAAAAGTTATGACCTCATCATCATGGATGTCATGATGCCCAGGATGTCGGGTCTCGACGCATGTCGCAAAGCACGTGAAGCTGGCATCGAAGCACCCATACTTCTTCTTACTGCCAAGAGCGAAGAAGTCGATAAAGTAATCGGCCTCGAGCTTGGTGCCGACGACTACGTAACAAAACCATTCAGCCTCCGCGAGCTCCTCGCCCGTATTAAGGCCATCCTCCGAAGGGTTGCCCTCAAGAAAGAACCATCCGTGAAGTCGAACGAGACCAGGATCGGTCGCCTCATGGTAAACTTTGAAACATACACGTCGCACGACGACAACGGACAAGTACGCATGTCGCATAAAGAATATGCCATACTCCAGTACCTCCTGGGACGCAAAAATGAAACCGTGTCAAGATACGACCTGCTCGAAAAGGTGTGGGGCTACGAAGAGTCTCCAACCACCCGGACCGTCGACAACTTCATTGTAAAACTTCGCCAAAAAGTCGAGACAGACCCCAACGACCCCCGCATCATCCTCACAGTTCACGGAACCGGCTACAAACTTATTTTCTAGCAACTTTTACATCCATTATTCTACATTCATTATTCGACATTCATTATTCATAATGACATCTTTTTACATCTCCTTACCCCCCTGTGACATCTATTTTTTACGCTGCCAGTATATTTACTTAAGAATTGTAACTAGCCAAACCACAGCGTAACATGACATCAGGAATAGCCAACAAAACGCTTTCGACGATAGCAGTAGTAATGCTCTTCGTTTCGATGTGCACCGCCGGAGATCGCAAAGTAAACCTGCGTGGCAACTGGAAATTTTCCCTGGGCGATAACATGAATTTCGCCAAACAAAATTACGACGATTCGAAGTGGGAAAGCATGTATGTTCCAGCAGCATGGCAGGAGGAAGGCTTCCGTGAATATCGTGGCTATGCGTGGTATCGTTTCACCTTTGAGATCTCTTACAAAGCCAACGAGCCGTTGTTCATTGAGCTCGGCCGCATCGACGATGTAGATGAAGTTTATATCAACGGGCACCTCGTCGGCTCAACCGGCGGGTTTCCTCCCGGATACTACACAGCTTATAACGTTAATCGCGCGTATCTTATCCCCACCGAATTCCTTCAGCAAGGAAAAGGAAACGTTGTTGCAGTAAGAGTATTCGATGAAGGTGGCGAAGGTGGTATCCTCGGACGCAACCCCGGTATCTTCAGCTACTCCGATGTTTTTGCGAATGGATTCGTGCTGATGGGCAACTGGAAGTTCCAGTTATCCGACGACCCCGCATGGTCGAAGCCGGATTTCGACGATTCGAAGTGGGAAAGTATAGCCGTTCCCGCATCCTGGGAAGACCAGGGCTTCAGGGACTACGATGGATTCGCATGGTACAGGAAGACATTCACGCTCCCGAAAGACTTCCCCGCAAACGAAATGGTGCTGTTGCTCGGGAGGATAGACGATATGGACGAGGCATTCCTGAACGGAACAATGATTGGTAGTACAGGTAATATGGATCGAAAGTGGGCCAATAATGATGAACACAACTCGTCGCGCACATATTTTATTCCCGAAGGACTTTTGAAACCCGGAGCAACTAACACCATAGCCGTTCGCGTCTATGACCAGGAAAGCAGGGGAGGAATTTACGACGGTCCCGTGACCATCATTAAGCGATCAGAGTACAGAACGTTCTGGAAGAAATATAAGGAAGAAGATTTCAGCTGGTGGTCGATCCTTGGCTGGGACGACCATTGAAACAGCAGAATATCGAACCGCAGAATGACGAACAGCAGAATATCGAACAGCAGAAACAGAAAAAGTGAATACAGATTTCGGGTATAGCACAGCAAGTGTTCCAATGAAAGCGGACAAAACAAATTACTGGTTCTTCGTCGTGTTCCTCACGATAGCCGGAATGCTTGCCAGTATCCCTGGTCTGTCGCAGGATAAATACGACAGGGTGCTCAGTCTGCATGGTAAATGGAAGTTTAACATTGGCGACAAAAGCCTGTGGGCCGATCCATACTTCAATGACAAAGCATGGGAAAGCATCTACGTTCCGTCGAAGTGGGAAGATGAAGGTTTCAACGGGTACAACGGTTATGCCTGGTATCGTACATCCTTCGAAGGAGCAGAGCTCGGAACAAAGAACGGCAGTTACACACTCTTCCTCGGATACATCGACGACGTGGATGAAGCCTATGTGAATGGTCATAAGATCGGAAGCTCAGGATCATTCCCTCCAAAGTATCATACCGCTGTCCACGCCTTTCGCTCATACTTTATCCCTTCAGAGTATCTAAACTTTACTGGCAAGAATGTGATCGCAGTACGCGTGTTCGATGAAGGCGGAGAAGGCGGTATCGTATCGGGTGAAGTTGGTGTCTACGCAAGCCGCAAAGACGCAGACCTGACCGTGAACCTTCGCGGCGTATGGGACTTCCGCCTCACGTGGGGCACAATGAGATCCATCGCCTTCGACGAGAAATCGGTGAACGAGCTCGCCGCACAAAAAGAAGGCTGGACCGACATCATGGTACCTGCCATGTGGGAGACCCAGGGATTCCCCGACTACGACGGTGGTGCATGGTATCGCAAGAAGTTTACCGTCCCGAAAGCAATGGCCGGTGAAGACATCGTTCTGATACTCGGCAAGATCGACGATACCGACCGCACATTTGTGAATGGCAAACTGGTTGGGCAGAACACCGACGCATGGCAAACAACACGATACTATCACGTTACCGCACAACAGCTAAAGCCCGCCGGTGAAGCCAACACGATCATGGTATGGGTAGACGATCCCCAGGGCAACGGAGGCATCTTCGAAGGTCCCGTAGGCATCATGAAACAGTCGGACTTCACAAGATACCTTAGATGGAAATAAAATATTCAAGATCCCTTTAACCCTAAACCGTAACCAAAAGGGAAACTAACAGGCTCTGGCCCCAAAACCAGGGCCTTGTTTTTTTATAGTATCTTCATTTCATGAAATACTTCCCGATCATCGCATGCCTGCTTTTGTTCTCGTGTACAAAGGAAAAAGAGAAAGAAAGCGACTGGATCACATTGTTCAACGGAAAAGATATCAACGACTGGATTGTAAAGATCCATCACCACGACCCGGGCGTAAACTTTGGTGAAACCTTTCGTGTCGAAGACGACATGATCAAAGTACGTTACGATAAATACCAGGACTTCAACGACCAGTTTGGTCATCTTTATTACAAAACTCCATTCTCATACTTTCACCTTTCTCTCGACTATCGGTTTACCGGACAGTTGCAACAAGGCGCTCCCAACTACACACTACTCAACAGTGGCGTCATGTTTCATTCGCAGGATCCCCGGTCAATGCCGAAAGAACAGAACTGGCCGATATCTGTCGAGATGCAATTCCTTGCTACACTGGATGACGGCACCGAACGTCACACCGGCAACATGTGTTCACCTGGAACCGACATCGTATATGGTGGTGGGGTATACCCCGATCACTGCCTCGACTCGAATTCAAAAAGTTATCCTCGCGAACAATGGGTCCACGCCGACCTGGTAGTCCTCGGTGATTCACTCGTTACCCACATGATCAATGGAGACACTGTACTTCAATACTCCAAACCGATGATGGGAGGGGGAGTTGTTAACGGGTATGACAGTGCGATCTGGAAGCCAGGGGCTTTGCTTAAGGAAGGATATGTTGCCCTTCAAAGCGAAGGGCAACCCATAGATTTCAAGAACATCAAGATCCGCAAGCTTCGCTAAACAGTTTTCGGATCGGGGTGCACCCACGGACCTCTGTACTTTCTCTGTAAAAGCGCCGTTGCTTCAGGGTCATTAACAACAGTACGCGTCTTGGGATCATATTTTACAGGCCTTCCAAGTTGCATCGATATATTCGCCAGTATACACGATGCTGTCGAGGTATGTCCTTCTTCAATATCAGCTACCGGTCTTCCGTTCTCCTGGATTGCTTTTAAGAAATCGAGCATGTGCAGGCGAGTAGCAGGCGCTGCATTCAATTCTATCCGCTCTTCAGTAACGTCTTCCGGATACTTTTCCTTCTCGTACACAACATCCAGGTGGATTGGCTTCCCGGCTTTCTCATCCAACGGAACAAAATCTGCCTGCATCGTACTGCCCGACAACGTTCCTTTATCACCAAACAACTTGAACGACCAGGGATACTGTGGATCGGCAGGAGTACCCCACGTGCGGTGTGTCCACACTGCATTCAGGTTATCATATTCAAAGATTGCAGACTGTGTGTCGGCAATGTTAGACTTACCTTCTTTCTGAACATAGATACCGCCATTCGAAACGACCTGGTTCGGGTATCCCAGCTTCAACATCCAGCGAACGGTGTCGAGCATGTGTACGCACATGTCGCCCATGATGCCGTTGCCATATTCCATGAACGTTCTCCACCAGCGGATGTGCGGAAGCCCATCGTATGGGCGCATTGGTGCAGGGCCCGTCCACATTTCGTAGTCGAGGAAATCGGGAACAGCCTGTGTTGGCGGATTGCCGTTGTTGCGCATGTGGAAGTAGCAGCACATCTCCACGTGTTTGATGTTCCCCAGAAGTCCTGCGTCAACTATAGTTTTCTTTGCTTCGATCAGGTGTGGCGTGCTCTTGCGCTGGGTTCCTACCTGCACTGTCTTCTTATATTTTCTTGCGGCAGCCACCATCGCTTCACCTTCCATTACGTCTACGCTGATCGGTTTCTGAACATACACGTTTGCACCTGCTTTCACGGCTTCGATACACTGCAATGCATGCCAGTGGTCGGGCGTACCGATCAGAACAATGTCCATCTGGTTATCTGCAAGCATCTTGCGGTAGTCGCCATACAGTTTTGGAACCTTGCCGGATTTCTGACGCTTGCTTACGAGGTCGCCCGCGGCATTCAACATGTTCTTGTCAACATCACACAGAGCAACAACTTCAACCGGCGCCACCTGTATCAGTCGGAACAGGTCACTCTTCCCATACCAGCCCGTACCGATCAGTCCAACACGATACGGCTTCTGCGGATTGATAAGGTCCATACCCTGCGCACCGAATGCCGAAAGAGCTAACGCTGCTGTTGAGCCTTTCAGGAAATTACGGCGGTTGATGTTGAAATCTTTCATGATTTGATTATGTTGAGTTTAGAACTAAAATAGGGGTAAAGTCAGATTTCGACAACTGATTTTTTTATGATCAAGCAATATGATTTCCATCGAACAAAATACGGTGAGGAGTTGCTGATTGACCTCATTCGCCTGGAGCATCTCGAAGAGTACCTTTGCCAAACTCCGGTCCAACGCCTTTCTTATTACGATATTACTGTCATCTCCGAGGGAACCGGAACATTTTCGATCGACAACTACGAACAAACCCTGGTAAACGGCTCGGTCTTCTTCTCATCGCCCGGGCAAATCCGCAAGTGGAACACACCCGAAGTTCCAAAAGGCTTCGTGGTGATCTTCGAAGACGAATTTCTCACCACATTCTTCAACGACTCCAGGTTTGTTAAGGGACTTTGGTTCTTCAACAACTCGGGACATCCCCCGTTCATCCAGTTAAGTGAAGGCGATTATAGTCACGTAAAGGAATTGCTCGTCACTATCGAAAAAGAGATCAATACATTCCGCACCAGCGACAAGCACATGCTTCGTGCCCTTCTTTACCAGTTACTCGTTTTCTTCAACCGCAAGCACGACTCCACACCGCTAAGACGATCATCCAACAGGTATGTTGATAGTTTTATTCAACTGGTTGATGTCAACCACATCCGGTTTCGTGCTGTCGATTACTATGCCGATCAGTTGCACGTCACCGCAGGACATCTAACCTCGGTCGTGAAAGAATTTCTCGGTGTGACCGCAAAAGAGTACATCCTTAACCGAAATATCCTGGAGGCCAAAAGACTCCTTCAATATTCAGATCTCAGCATCGACGAGATTGCTTTGGCCCTCAACTACGAAAGTACCACGTACTTCATTCGCGTTTTCAAACAACACGCCGGCATCACACCTCTCAACTTCAGGAAGTTCACCAATCCCTGAAATGTGACATTTGTTCCTTAATTCCTGTCTTACCCAGAAGCAGATCTAAGTATAGTTTTGTTGCATGATCTCACCAGCAACCATCGCACTCATCGTCTCTTTAGAAACCGCGGCCCTCGAAAAATGGAACAACGGAGATCCGTCAGGTTATCTCGACCTGTCGGCCGACGATGTAGTTTACTTCGATCCTGAAACCGAAAGACGTCTCGACGGAAAGAAAGCGCTCACGAGATATTACGAGCCCTTTATCGGGAAGATCAAAGTGATAAAGTACGAAATGCAAAACGTCAAAGTCCAGGGCACCGATGAAGTGGCCGTTCTTACATTTAACCTTTTCTCCTACACGGAAGAAAAACTAATAAAGTGGAACTGCACCGAAGTGTACCAACTGCGCGACGGAGCATGGAAGATCATTCAGACACATTGGTCATTCACGAAAGCGCCTTTCTGACAGCAGGAGCCACGACGCTCCCATACAACTCTATGGCATGCATAGCCTGCTTGTGGTCCACAGAACCGACACCCATTTGCGCCATGTATCGGGTATGACCGAACAGCTCATGCTCGTAAAGGATCTTGTCAATAACCTCTTGCGGGCTGCCTACCAATAACGAACCCTCTTTGGATCGCATCATATTGAAATGATCTAGGGTCATCGGTGCCCAGCCGCGCTCTCTTCCAAGGCGTGTCATTACATCTGCATAGCCCGGGTAGAATTCTCTGACAGCCTGCTGCGAAGTGTCAGACACCCACGTGAAAGAGTTGATCCCTACCTGCAACTTCTTAGGGTCATGACCAGCCTCGGTGTAATTATCTCTGTAGTACTGAACCAGCGGAGCAAACCGGTCAGGCATCCCACCTATGATCGCCAGTGCCATCGGCACTCCCAAAAGCCCCGCACGCGCCACCGACTCCGGTGTTCCGCCTATCGCGATCCATACCGGGAGCTTTTCCTGTAACGGCCTCGGGTATATACCTAAATCATTGATCGACGGACGTAGCTTGCCCTGCCATGTTATCTTCTCGCCACCATTCAACTTGATCAGCAGGTCGAGCTTCTCGGCAAAAAGTGTATCGTAATCTTTCAGATTGTATCCAAACAACGGGAACGACTCTATAAATGAACCGCGCCCTGCCATGATCTCGGCACGACCACCGGAAATCAAATCGATAGTGGAGTATTGTTGATAAACACGAACCGGGTCGTCGGAGCTTAGGACCGTAACTGCACTCGACAACTTTATCTTTTTCGTTATGGCTGCCGCGGCTCCAAGAACAACCGCCGGGGCCGATACGAGATAATCGGGGCGATGATGCTCGCCGATAGCGAAGACGTCCAGGCCAACGTCGTCGGCAAGCTTGATCTCTTCAAGCAATTCAGTCATGCGCTGATGCCCGCCTTTGCCTTTATCTTTTAACTGTTCCTGTGAAAGATCTCCAAACGTATAAACTCCAAGTTCCATCCGGTAAAACTATTCAGAATAAAGACAACTGTTTGATTTCTTCAGGGGCAGTTGATTTCTTTTTCACAGGCATCACATCGCGGATGTGGTAGAGTCTCGTTTCTTTTTTTCTTCCCGCAACGATGATCTCGGTGTGGCCCGCATCTTTTGCAAAGAAGTTCTGAACGAGCCGCGGATGATTATTGTCCTCCGAAAGGTGGGAGAGGAACAGGTGACTTAGATACGGCGCCCGGTGGTTGATGAACAGATCCAAAGCCTGTCGATTCGACAGGTGGCCTTTATCGCTCTTGATGCGTTGCTTTAAGTGAAATGGATAACTCCCTTGTTCCAGAAGGTCTTCATCGTAGTTTGATTCAAGGAACACTGCATGACACTGGTTAAAGTAATGGATCACATTCTCGCACGCATGGCCGATATCTGTGAACACGCCAACCCGTACACCATTCCTCGACACCACAAAGCTGTGAGGATCGCGGGCGTCGTGTGATTTCAAAAACGCCGTCACCTGGATATCACCCACCGTGATCGGCTCATGCGACGGGATACCGTGGATCAGCGACCTGTCGATCTCCATACGGCTCTCGGCGATCGTTCCCGGCGAGATATAAACCGGGATCCTGAACTTACGCGTTATGCCCGGCAGCCCATGTATGTGATCACCATGCTCATGTGTGATGAACACACCCTTCACTGACTTAAGTGAACGCCCCAGCCTTTTGAGTCGCTTCTCCGTTTCGCGGCACGACAAACCAGTGTCGACGATCACTGCAGACTCCTGGCTCGCCAGGTAATAACAATTACCGTTGCTTCCGGAATTCAATGACGCCACAAACAAAGACATGCCGCAATTTAAGGTTTAGCGATTGTCAACTAGTGTCAAAAACAGTAATTTCGGCCTCCAACCGAAAACTTTTATCATGTACAACAAGAAACTCAAAGCAGCTGTCATTGTCGTAGCCGCCGTTGCCGGACTGTGGGCAACTTCGTGCTCCAATGAAGCGAAAGAAAACGCCGGCTTGCCAGCCATACCGGCAACCGGAATTAAATTACCCGAAGGCTTTACGGCCACGATCTTTGCCGACAGCCTCGGACCGGCGCGTCACATCGCGGTAACACCAGAAGGAAATATTTACGTGAAGCTCGGTGCTCCGAAGAACGGACAGGGCACTGTAATGCTCGCACCCAACGGAGGACAGGCCGAGATCAAAACCGGCTTTGGCGACTTCGGTGGAACTGGTGTCTATGTTAAGAATGGATACCTGTACACCACATCCAACACTTCTATCTTCCGCTATAAGCTGAACGAAAAGAACGAGGTGATCGATCCTAACGCCCCCGAAACAATCGTGTCGGGTCTCCTGGATCGCGACCAGCACGAATCGAAATCTATCGTTCTCGACAACGACGGAAATATCTACGTAAACATCGGTGCATTCTCAAATGCATGCCAGGAGAAAGACCGTGTGAAAGACGGTGAGCCCGGCTCGAAAGGAATGACTCCCTGTCCAATCCTCGACTCAGCAGGCGGTATCTGGAGATTCAAAGCCGACGTGGCCAACCAGACTTACAAAGACGGTACCCGCTACGCTACAGGTCTTCGTAACGTTGTTGGTCTCGATTGGAACCAGGAACTCAACCAGCTATTCGTTATGCAACACGGCCGCGATAAACTCGGCGAATATTATCCCCAGTACTTCGACATGAAGCAATCTGCCGTTCTTCCCGCAGAATGTATGTATGCCCTGAAAGAAGGCGACAACTGCGGCTGGCCTTACATGTATTACGATCAAATTGAAAAGAAGAAGAAAGTGATGCCTGAGTATGGCGGCGACGGCAAGAAAGAAGCCGACAGCAAGTATATCGATCCCATCGCGGCATTCCCCGGACACCTTGCTCCGAACGGCTTGCTCTTCTACACAGGCACCCAGTTCCCGGAGAAATACAAGAATGGTGCATTCATTGCATTCCACGGATCATGGAACCGTCTGCCCGAACCGCAGGCAGGATTCTTCGTGGTGTTCCAGCCATTTGTTAACGGAAAGCCTTCAGGTGACTTCGAAGTATTCGCCGACGGATTCTCAGGAAGTCCCGAGAACACTGCAACAGGTAACGCACTTCGCCGCCCTTGCGGTCTTGCACAAGGACCAGATGGTTCTATCTACGTGACAGACGACAAGATTGGAGGGGTGTTCAAGATATCGTATGGTGGGTCTAACCCGGGCCAGGCAACAGGCGCGGCTCAATAATGACATCATGACCAATAATGACACTACGGTTCGATAAGGGCATGACGATTCTATAATGCCCTTATGTTCAGTATCAGCTTTATTGATCATTATGAATATTCACTTGGTATGCGGAGATTAACATCTTCTCCGCGTACCTCCGCGGTACCTCCGCGTAACTCCGCGACACCCCGCATTCCCTCATTCCCGCACAGAAAAAGACATTAAAATGAAACGCATCCTTGCTTTAATCTTTCTGGTCGCAACTGCATGTGCAACAGGGCCTGCAGACAAGAAGATCAAAAAACTTTCACCCGAGGCAATCGCTTCGATGAAGAAAACGATCGAGGGCCAGGTAACGCCAACCCTCGCCGAAGGCTTGAACCTCAAGCTTTGGGGCGTCGACTCGCTCGTGGCCGATCCCGTTTCCATCGACGTCGACGACCACGGAAATCTATACTACACACGGACCAACCGTCAGAAAAATTCGGAGCACGACATCCGCGGTCACCAGGATTGGGAGATCCGCTCCATCGCGCTCCAGTCGATCGAAGACAAACGCAAGTTTATCCGCGAAGAAATGTCGCCCGGGAACAGCGACAAAAACAAATGGCTCGATGACGTTAATCACGACGGCTCGCACGACTGGCGTGATATGGCAGTTGAAAAAGAATATGTCGTTCGCGTGAGTGATACTGATGGCGATGGCATGGCCGACGAATCCCAATTGTTCATCGAAGACTTCAACGATGAAGTAACAGATGCAGCAGGTGGCGTCATGAAGCATGGCGACGACCTGTTCTTCAACGTCGGCCCCGATATGTGGCGTATCACCGACAAGAACGGCGACGGACTCGCCGACGAAAAAACATCCATCTCACACGGCTACGGAATTCACATCGGCTTCAGCGGCCACGGTATGTCGGGCATCGAAGTCGGTCCCGAAGGAAAGATATACTGGCAGATCGGCGACATTGGATTCAATGGAAAAGACAAGGACGGAAAAGAATGGAACTACGCTAACAGCGGTGTGGTCGTTCGGTCAAATCCCGATGGCAGCGACTTTGAAGTTTTTGCTTTTGGAAATCGTAATACACACGAATTTGTATTCGATGAATATGGAAACATGATCAGCGAAGACAACGATGGCGACCATGCCGGGGAAAGTGAGCGAATCGTGTACATCGTTAACGGCGCCGACATTGGCTGGAGATCCAACTGGCAATATGGAAAGTACCGCGATCCCGATAACAACTCATATAAAGTATGGATGGATGAGAAGATGGCCATTCCTCAATGGGATGGACAACCTGCTTACATCACTCCAACGATCGCAAACTTTGTAAACGGCCCCACGGGAATGTTGTACAATCCCGGAACGGCATTAAGCGAAGAATGGAACAAGACATTCTTCATTGTTGAGTTCGTAGGCAGCCCCGCACGTTCAGGAATTCATTCATTCAAATTAAATCCCAGGGGAGCAACGTTCGAGCTTGGTGAGTACAAGAAGGTTCTCGGCAACGTGCTTGCAACGGGTATCGATTGGACTCCCGATGGGTCGATGATGGTCGCCGACTGGATCGACGGCTGGGGCACAAAGAACATCGGTCGCGTTTGGCAACTGGATGTAAATTCACCGAACGCACTCCGTGCAGAAACGAAGGGATTGATCGAAGCAGATTTTAAAGACCTCGATGAAGATAAATTATCCGGACTCCTGAGACACGCCGATATGCGCGTCCGCCAGAAGGCCCAGTTCGAGTTAGCAAATCGTGGCAACGACGGACTTGAGGTCCTGAAACAGGCGATCACGCAAACCGATCACCAGCTTGCACGCGTTCACGGCATCTGGGGCATTAGCCAGTTTGCCAGGAAAGAACTCAAGAATGCCGCACTACTTGTTCCATTGTTGAGTGATTCAGATCCCGAGATCAAAGCACAGGCTGCAAAGTGGATCGGTGATGTTCGCTACAAAGAGGCAGGCGACCAACTCATTGCATTGCTGAAAGATTCATATCCCCGCGCACAGTTTTTCGCTGCCGAAGCCCTTGGAAGAACAGCTCATGAACCGGCTGTGAGCGGACTGATCGAATTGCTGGAGACCAACAACGACAAGGACGTTTATATTCGTCATGCCGCAAGCCTCGCCCTTGCCCGCATCAACAAGCCCGACGCACTGACTGCACTTAGCACTCATCCTTCGAAGGCTGTTCGCACAGGTGCTGTCGTAGCGCTTCGCAGGATGGCAAATCCCGGCGCGAAAGAATTCCTCAAAGACAAGGAAGAATTCGTTGCTACCGAAGCAGCCCGCGCCATCAACGACGACCTGTCGATACCCGACGCATTGCCGGCACTCGGTGATGCTCTGGTTGACTACAAGTATACGAACGAAGCGTTCGTGCGTCGTGCGATAAATGCCAACCTGCGTGTCGGTACCGACAAAGCCATGCAAAACCTCATCGACTATTCGCTGCATGAAGGTGCACCGGTAGCCATGCGCGCAGAGGCTGTTGCAGCGCTAAGCACATGGGCGAAGCCATCCGAAGTTGACCGCGTAGACGGAAGATACCGCGGTAAGGTCACACGCGACCTTGCCAACGTCCAGTCGAAATCATCGTCATCACTTATCAGTCTTCTTTCAAATAAAGACGCCGCTGTTCGCCTTGCTTCCGCGAAAGCGATTGGCAAGCTTAAGGTGGCGGGTCAGAATGAATTGTTCGCTCACCTGAAGAGCGACAAAGATCCCGCAGTACGAGTTCAATCGCTCGTATCACTGTCGGACCTGAAATATGAAAAGATGGACGATGCTATAAAGACAGCGTTGAGAGATAACGACAAGACCGTGCGTGTCGCTGCGCTCGATCTGCTTCCGAA
Source organism: Cyclobacteriaceae bacterium (assembly GCA_035656375.1). Lineage (GTDB taxonomy): Bacteria > Bacteroidota > Bacteroidia > Cytophagales > Cyclobacteriaceae > ELB16-189. The sequence continues at coordinate 16,214 of DASRSO010000195.1, forward strand.
GTCTGCCATGCCCAAAGATGTAATGGTGTCGTTGCTTACGGACGTCGTGAACACCAGAACGGTTGAAGAACGACAGGCTGCTATGACAACCCTCGGGTCGTTACCGCTCGAGAGCACTCAAGCTGCATTCGAAGGCCTATTGACGAAGTTTGAGAAGGGCTCTTTGCCTGCCGAGATATCCCTCGAACTATCCGAAGCTCTCGATAGCGCGAAGTCACAACCGCTTATCGCACGTTACAAGGAGCTCAGCCGTAAAGTATCACCCGATACACTTATGGGTGCTTACGCAGGAAGTTTACTCGGTGGCGATGAACGTCGTGGCGGGCGAATATTCTACCAGCACCAGTCGGCCCAGTGTATCCGCTGTCACGCCGTTGGCGACTATGGTGGAAGTGCCGGTCCTCGGCTAAGTGGCATTGCTGGCCGCATAACTCGTGAACAGATCCTCGAGGCCCTGATCAGCCCAAGTGCACGACTTGCACCTGGCTTTGGAAACGTTACTCTTGGGTTGAAGAACGGCAAGAGCGTGAGCGGAATATTACTGCAGGAGAACGACAAATCGCTTGGACTCAAGATCGGCGACAGGCCCGACACAACTATTTCGAAATCCGACATCACTACACGGACCAATGCCGCATCGAGTATGCCGCCCATGGGAACAGTTCTTTCGAAGCGACAGATACGTGACGTCGTGGCGTTTCTTTCGACTCTGAAAGAAGACCACTGATGAGGTTGTTCCTGGTCATACTGTTGTCGGGTCTCGCCACGATTGCAAGTGCACAGAAATTCAGAATGCTTGTTCTTGCGGAGCGCGACAAGAACCACACACCCTATGTTGAAGCGGCCAAACCGTGGCTCGATAAGCTCGCTGCCGAAAATGATTTCGCAGTAGACTACTTCGAGCATCCCGATAAGGTAAACGACGAATTTCTTTCGAAGTACAAGATGATCTTTCAAATGAACTATCCTCCATACATGTGGAGCGATACTGCGAAGGCCGCTTTTGAAAAGTATATTGACGAAGGCCGTGGTGGTTGGGTAGGAGTACACCACGCAACGCTACTGGGCGAGTTCGATGGTTATAAAATGTGGGATTGGTTTTCGAAGTTTATGGGAAGTATCCGCTTCAAAAGTTATATCGCCACCTTCGCGTCGGGTGTCGTCAAAGTGGAAGCACAGCGTCACCCGGTGATGAAAGGAATTCCAAAAGAGTTTACCATCGAGAAAGACGAATGGTACACCTACGATCGAAGTAACCGTAACGACGTAACGGTACTCGCCAGTGTCGACGAGTCGAGGTATGTTCCAAAGACCGACAAGCTAATGGGCGATCACCCCGTGATCTGGACAAACGAAAAAAAGAAGGCCCGCAACGTGTACATCTTCATGGGACACGATCCTGTGTTGTTTAAAGACGACGTGTATAAACGCCTGCTGCGCAATGCATTGATGTGGGCTGCTGGAAAGTAGGGGCTTTTCATTAAATTGATTTGTTTTTCACGCCCCCAATGAAACAACTCCTACCGCTTCTTTTCTTTGGAATTCTCTTGTCGTGTTCCAAACCCGGAGCCGACTCAACTTCGTCGACCGATTCAACCGCACAGGGTTCGGTTACATCTTCGAACGGAGAACCAATAACCCTGACCGCTGAAGAAATGGAACGTGTCGCATTCAAGATCTTCATTGAATTTCGAGGTGTCCAGTTGTACGACGGCGATCCTGCGATAACCCCATACAAAGAAGAATTCATCACCAACGGGAATGAGTTCACCTACACGCTGCTGCGTCACAACGGAAGCAAAGCGGGATGGCACGACGTTGAAGTGCAAGGCGAAGAGGGAGGTTCTGAGAATGATCCTTACGGCGAAGCAGACCCTTATGGCGAATCCGGCGAATCCGACGAACCACAGCAGATCTATACAAACGAGATCGACACGATTGAAATAAAAGGCCGGTACATGGCTTTCTCCGATAATCAGCCCGAATCAAAGCTGAAGTATGTGAAAATCGTACTTACCGGCAAGGTCAGGCATATGAACTATCCATACGAGAGCTACGGAGAGATCAAAAGCTACGTAGATGAAAGTGACCTCGCCAGTGAAATTTCTGTGGAGTTGACAACACCGATGCAACTTCACAGACTCGATCTGTATATGAAAGCAAAGATTGCAGACCTTACGGAGCAAGACCTGGCGGGCCTTAGCAAAGACGACCTCAGCATTATGAGAAACGAGATCTTCGCACGTCACGGTCATACCTTCAAGACCGACAAGATGATCCGGTACTTCGGCGGGAAAGATTGGTATCATTCTCTCGTCGACGATGCCGCACCACTTCTTAATAAATTCGAAAAACGTAATGTTGACTTTATTAAGAAGCTGGAAGGGTAGCCTTCTTTTAATACTGATTGCTTATTCTTCCTTTGCACAAAAAAGTCTCAAGGTTGATACGGTAAAAGTATTATCAAAAAAGAAGCTCGACCTTACTGTCCAATACAACAAAGAGAACTACGGTTTCAGCAGTTATCGCCTCGACACCCCAAGGATCATCGTTGTTCATTACACAGCTATCGACCGGCTCGACGCCACCCTGAACCTTTTCAAAAAAGATAATATTGCTTCTTCGCGTGATTACATTAAGGATTTCAGCAGCCTCAATGTTGGAATACATTATGTAGTCGATAAAGACGGGCACATCTACTCCCTGCATCCCGACACCGTCGTTGCGCGGCATCTCATAGGATTCAATCACGTGTCGCTGGGTATCGAGAATATTGCAGCCGACTCTACCGGGCTTACGAAAGCACAGATCGAAAGCAACGCAAAACTGATAGGCTACCTCGCCAAAAAATATCCCACCATCAAATACATGATCGGCCATCATGAATACAACAACAAGAAGCTTCCTCACTACAAATACTTTCGCTCGCTGAATCCAGCCTATAAGCCTTACGGGAAAATAGATCCGGGCGATGCGTACATGCGTAAATTGAGAAACAGACTCGCGGCCGATGGAGTGGTTCTCGAAAAATAAGTTTTGGCTGACAGGCGTCGGGCTATCAATACTTTCAACAGCCGTTCACTTTCTTGCGGTAAACCAGACGATACATCCAACAGGGTGGGACGGGTACTACTATGTAATGCAGGTGCATTCATGGTTAACGTTTGGCTACCTGCAATCCCCCGATTTTTCATTGATCTATCCTTTCCTTACGGTGATCGCCGCAGCAGCCGGTAATGCTATCCTGGGTTATAAGATTGGTGTTGCTATTATCTCAGGATTGCTCACAGCAACTATCTATTTCAAAAAACAAAGTGCACTCGTTGCTCTTTATGTAACTGCCAGCCCTCTCGTTACATATTTTATCCTGCAGTTCCCAAAGAATGCACTCGGCCTGATCTTGCTGGTCCTTTGTCTTCAAAGCAAAAATCGTTTCCTGATAATCGTATTTTTCCTGGCAACGCTTCTCACTCACCGAATGACCGGTGCGTTTGCAATAATTGCAGCAGTAATCTACTCCCTCCGCCACGTCTCATGGAAATGGATCGCTCTGGGGGTGGTTTGTTTGATCGCTCTTACATTTCTTCCTGGCGTTATTCACTTGAGCGACCTGCAACGCTTCGACGACCAGTTTACAATTGTTCCTCACTGGGCTCCACTTTCTTTTTCTTTCATCTTTCCGAGAAGCCTGTCGTTACTCTTCAAGATCGATTTGATCCTCGTAAGCGTCTTGATCATTTCGTCACTTGTTCTCTTCTACAAACACAAGCAGCATTGGCTTTGGCTTCCAGTTGCTCTCATCTCCATCTTTCCCTTCTTCCAGTTCAAGGCAGGCGATGTCGGGTACCGTTTCTTCCTGGTTGCCCCCGTCGCGTTTATCATGCTCATGCCAGCCATCGAATGGAAGCCCCGGGTGCAGTGGGCCCTCGCTGGCATGTTCTTCATCGCAGCATTGTTTTCATGGAAGTCATACAAACCTCCGTATTTCGATCCTCCCAACAACCGGTACGCATACATCATCGGCAATCTCTCCGACCGCTATAGTCACCACGATTACCCTCTCGTGATCGCCCATAAATCACTGGCCGAAATGATTATCTTTAAGACTGATTTCGATGCCCTGAATTGGCTACCACCTGAAGACATGCCACAGCAACATGTTCTCCGGCTCATCAACGGCGTGAATTACACAGACATTCGTAAGCACCTGGACGAAGTCGACCGATCTCTGCTTCGGTCTATAGCGTCCGGTTATTTTGCGTTGCCTGAGGATGCATGGCAAAGGCTTGTCGCGTCTGTAAAAAATTCGAACGACGAGAAGGTGATGAAGCGAATTATGCGAGGCGGAAATCCGATGGACAAAAGACCTTACTATCTCAACAAGGGGAAGAATCGTTAACATGCGCCGGGCGCTGATCATCTATACAACAAAGTACAAAAAGGGCGGTGAGCTCTTCCAGCACGTGGCGCGCACCCTCGCCAAAGAAAAAACATCGGCAGGTCTCGAAGTTATCCTCCAACCCACTGAGACAAAGGCCGAAGTCAAAGCCGTATTCAACCGGCTGGCCGACGAGAACAGAAAGATCGACGAGTTTCATTTCGTCGGCCACTCCGGAATGTATGGCCCCATGTTCGGCACCATTCAATACCCCGAACAGTTCAGTCCCCACGAGGTCAGGATCCTTCGAATCCCCTTCAGTGAGAAAGCAGAAGCTTACTTCCACTGCTGCCGTTCTGCCCGGTGGTTTGCCCCGTATTTTTCACGCGTACAACACGTGACCACATACGGCTATCACTGGTATACAGCTTTCTCGAAAACACGCGACAAATACACCGCGGTGTGGTCGCACGAGAAGCTCGACAATCTTTACTGCTTCGGTTGCCCCGGCAAGAAGTCGCACGGTCTGTTTGCTTCCCTAAAGAAGTACTCAGGCACCATGAAGGCCGAGCCGTTCCGCCGGTTCGAGGACAAAGCCGACTCGGTCGACACCTCTTACAACCCCGTAGCAGAGCTCTACGACCAAACCTTTGCCGACATCAAAGTTCGACGCGATGAGCTGGAATGGATCAACAAAAGTCTGCCCAATATGGCAGGCAAAGTTGTGCTTGACATTGGCTCTGGTAATGGAGCCTTACTCAGGGAATTAAGCCCAAAAATCAAGAGTGGGATTGGAATCGACGCATCCACCCGGCTGGTAGAGCTCGCAACCAAATGGGGCAGTCCCAAAAACAATCTCACGTACCACGCCGTCACCAGCCCGGCCATACCCCTCGAAGATCAGTCCGTCGACGTTGTCATCTCTATGCTTTCGTTCCGTTACCTCGACTGGGACCCGATCATGAAAGAGATCGAACGCGTGCTTCGAAAGGATGGAAAGTTGATCGTGGTCGACATGGTTACGGCTCCCGTAAAGTGGACGGAGATCCCACAGTTTCTCCGTGATAAATTGAAAGAGTATATCAGCAGGCTCCGGAACCCGCAATGGCACGCAAGCCTTCGTCGACTGGTAACACACCCGGCATGGGCGCAGATGCTCCAGTTCAATCCCATCCGTGCCGAGCACGAAATGAAATGGTATCTCGAAAGTCGTTTCCCCGGAAGGAAAGTAAAGGTGATCAACACCGGGTATAACTCCCGAATACTTGCCTTCGATTCCATCAACATGGAAAACATAGCGAACATCAATCTCACGTATCCGTGATCGCAATTATTGATTATGGTATTGGTGGCCTGGGTTTATATAAAATGATCCGGGAAGAATTTCCTTCAGCTCCTGTAACTTACTTTTCAGACAGCGGTGAAATTCCATATGGGAAATTATCGAAGCGTGTTTTGCGTGCCCGGCTCGAGAGGGTATTTAAATTTCTTGAACGTCGTGGCGCCACGCAGATCATTGTGGCCTGTCATTCGGCAAGCTCCGTAGTTTTACCAACCGATATCAATGTCACAGGGCTTCGACCGCAGACTATAAAAGCTGTTACGAAACGTAAGCCACGATCCGTTGGGATTATTGGTGGTGGAAGAACGATACGAAGCGGGTTCTATCGAAGAGAACTGGGTAAGGCCGGCATCAAGACAAAACAGCGAGTAGCGCAGCCTCTGTCAATTCTTGTAGAAAGGGGAGAAGTAAAGGGAAAAGCAGTGGAAGAAGCAGTTGCAAAAATTGTTAAGCCACTTGCAGGGTGCGATTCAATTCTGCTGGCATGCACGCACTACCCGGTATTATCTGCTGAGATAGCAAAGCATGCCCCACATTCAAAACTGATAGACCCGGTGCAAGAGCTTTACAATTCCGTGCGGCATCACTTCAATAAAAAGAGTAAAGGTGTAAGCGAGTTCCTTACCACTGGCAACACCGGGCTTATGATCGCCGCGGCACAAAAAGCATTTGGCGTGGCTATCCCGCGAGTCGTTCGTGTTAAACTTTAGACTTTTTTCAATACCAGCTTCTGCGCATTCTCCTGCGCCTTTAGCGCAAGCTCTGTCGCCAGGAAACAATGCTCCTGCGGCATCGCCGTGTTGGTCCTGTTTGCCACATCGTTTATGAACTGCTCACCAAACGGCAACGGCTCCTGCCTGCAGTCGATATAACGTGTCTCTTTCTTATCGACAATGAATAAGTGATTGCCGCCTTCGTGTCCGGCTATATCTACATTCTTGCGAAGCTCGATGTAGCCATCTGTTCCAAGGATCGTGAGGCGACCGTCGCCCCAGGTATTCAATCCATCGGGCGTAAACCAGTCGACGCGAATGTACCCTGCACCGCCGTCGCCCTTCACCATCATGTCGCCAAAGTCTTCGAAGTTTGGGTATTGAGGGTAATGCACATTTCCTGTTTGCGAAGCCACCACTTCTGCTTTCGTGGAGCCGGTAAAGAACAGGAACTGATCACACTGGTGCGATCCGATATCACAAATAATACCCCCGAAATACTTCTTGTCGAAGAACCATTGTGGGCGTGTGTTCAGATTGATTCGGTGAGGGCCTGTACCGATGGTCTGGATAACCTGCCCGATAGCGCCGGCTTTAACAAGTTCGCCGGCCTTTACTGTCGCGCGGTTCTCGAAACGCTCACTGTACATGATGGAATAGATGCGTTTCGTTTCCTTCTGTACTTTCCGAACGTCTGCCAGTTGTTTCAACGTGGTGATCCCTGGTTTGTCGACCAGGAAGTCCTTGCCGTGCTTCATCACCTCGATGCCAAGCGGCGCGCGATCGGCAGGGATGCTCGCGCTCACGATCAACTGGATGCCCGGGTCTTCGAGTATCTCTTTCTCCGACGAAGCTCTTTTGCAGTCGGGATACCTTTTCTGGTAAGCCGCGGCGAGGTCATCCTCCTTCGCATAGAATGCAACGAGCTGTCCGCCGCCGCGGATCATCGCCTCGGTTTGACCATAAATATGGCCGTGGTTAAGACCTATTACCGAGAACTTGCATGTCGACAAAGGCTTGCGGCTCAAGCGTTCGCGAGGATTTTCGATTTTCGGCCTGTCGCTTTTTGCGAACGCAGATAACGACGTTAGTCCTGCTGTTGCCGCTAATGTTTGTTTAAGAAATGCCCGACGGTCTTTCATAATATTTTATTGAATGCGTTCAACTTTTCTTACCAGGAATATGTAGGAGAGAGCTCCAATAAATCCCAATGTTGCTATAAACACCAGTGCCGGTTCGAAGTTTCCACCCTGAGCGATGTACCCGATCACGATCGGTACAACTATCGAAGCCACATTGCCCATGAAGTTGAACACCCCACCAGTAAGTCCCAACAAGTTCTTTGGCGACAGTATCGATACAAACACCCACGAGATCAAGGCCATTCCCGCGCCAAAGAATGCGAGCGACAGGAAGAAGATCACCCAAAACGTTTCGGAAGTGTAATTAGGACCGATGATACTTACAGATATCAGCATTCCTATAATGATCGGCATCTTCCGTGCGTTGGCAACCGACGTTCCTCTACGCGCGAGTGAATCTGAGATAAATCCGGATAACAACAATCCTGCACAAGCGGCTAAGAACGGAATAGCGCCAAGAAAGCCCGATTTCACGAAGTCGAGCCCGCGATATTTAACCAGGTATGTCGGAAACCACGTAAGGAAGAAATAGAGGATCGCGTTCACGCAAAACTGTGCTATATACACTCCCCACAGGGTAGTGCTCGAGAATATCTTTCCTGCATCGGCCCATTGCTGTGATGTGGCGCTCGCCACTCTTCCTTTCAATACCCCACCACCTTGTTCGATGTGATCGAGCTCTGCCTTGTTTACTTTGGGATGATCGAGCGGGTCGCGGTAAAAGAAATACCACACCAATCCCCACACCGCACCCACAGCGCCCGTGATAAGAAACATTCCCTGCCATCCGTACGCTTGTTGGATTAAAACGAGAACCGGTGAAAAGAATGCAAGACCAATGAATTGCCCGGACACATAAATGGCAATTGCGGATGCACGTTCATTATCCGGGAACCAGCTGGTAACAACACGATTGTTGATCGGGTAGGAGGGCGCTTCGAATGCACCAATGGCCAATCTAAATCCGAACAGCGCCGCAAACCCGCGCGCCGATGCAAGGGCCATAGTTGCTATCGACCACGTAACGAGACAAAGTCCATATAACAACCTGGGCCCAATCTTGTCGGCAAGTAATCCACCCGGTATTTGAAGTAATGCGTAGGTCCATCCGAACGCCGATAGGATATAACCCATCTGGACGGGACTGAGATTAAGTTCACTGCTGATCGCTGAATTGGCTACCGCAAGATTGCTCCGATCAAGGTAATTGATCATTACATTCACAAACACCAGCGAGAGCATGGCGTAGCGAAAGTTTGTTTTTTTTATCGTGCCGTCCATCCGCCGTCGACTGTTATCAGGGATCCAACCATATAAGTTGCGGCATCGCTCGCCAGCAAGATGGCAGCGCCCTGTATCTCTTCCATTTTAGCCCAGCGTCCTAACACGGTAGCGCCAACCACGAATTTCTTTCCGTCTTCAGTATCCGCTATCGGCAAATTCATTTCAGTGAGAAACGGCCCGGGACAGATCGCATTCACATTTATATTGAAAGGAGCAAGCTCGACTCCTAACGCGCGTGTCATTTGCACCACGGCGCCCTTGCTGGATGTGTATGGTGTGCGGTTCGCCAATCCCACCAGCCCCAATGTGCTCGCGAGGTTTATGATCTTACCGCTGCCAGCCTTTTTCATGTGTGGTGTTACCGCGCGGCATGCGAGCCACGTACCCTTCACATTCACATCCATCACTTTGCTGAAATCTTCCGGTGTTACTTCATCGATCGCTCCGCGAATGTTAATGCCGGCACTATTCACGAGTATGTCGATCCTCCCGAACTTCGTTATCGTTTCATGGGCCATCGCTTCGGCGTGATTGGGATGAACGATATCGGCGGAAAACGACGCAGTCTTCACCCCATATTCGGTCGAGAGATCCAACGCAGCTTTCGCTCCTTCGTCGGCGTTTCGATTTACGATCATGATATTGGCGCCTGCCGATGCAAGTCCCGCAGCCATTGCGAGGCCAAGGCCTTTCGAGCCACCGGTTACGATAGCCGTGCGGCCACCGAGGTTGAATAATTTAACGCCAGGGAGTTTCTCTTTTATCATTATATCATTTACCCAGTTTGGTCTTCGAATAATTCATACACTCAACAATGTTCTGTTCTTCTACCGCAAGCTTTCCTTCACCATCGAGTTGAGACACGCGTGGTAGCTCTTTGTTTTTCTTCTCTTTGATTAGTCGCAGGCCCTTTGCCAGTACCTCTGGCCTGGAGTCGGGAAACACGCTCCAGTATTCATTTGTGAGGCATGGTATCTGCAATGGATCCCTTGTGATCATTTCAAGGTTGAAGCGCACTTGCGGATTGTGCTTCACGCACAGTGCGAATATCCTGTCGAGATCGAGAAACCCCTGGCCTAATGGAACCTCCGACAACAGGAACCCGTCTTTGTATTCTTCAACAGCCATGTCCTTTGCGTGTGTAGTAACCACGTAAGGCACGAGCTGTTCGATCACTTCCATCGGTTCTTCCATCAATGCAATGCTGTTACCGAAATCGAGCGTTACACCGATCCATTCGCTCGACAGTTGCTTCATAGCGGCAGCAAGCTCGGGTGCTTTCCAGTCTTTATGATTTTCGACAGCAAGCTTTACTTTGTGCTTCTTCAATATTGGTTCGATCGAACGAAGTGAATCGAGTGCTTTCTTTTGGAAGTCTTCCACTTCGGCACCTGAATGATAAACTTCATAACGACGGCCGGTAGACGTAACCGTTCTCAGGATCGTTGCACCGGCTTCTTTTGCATTGATGACAGTTTGTTCGAAGCCAGCGATGTCTTCCTGCTTATATGGAATGCCGATGGATCCTTCGAGGTAGAGTCCAAGCTTTTCTCTTCGTTCGCGTACTTTCTTTGCGAAGTCTGTAGTCCAGCCATTCACCATCACCTGTACGCCGGCACCACCGAGTTGTGCGGTATGATCGATCAGCTCGATTGCTGTTGTAAAGCTTGGGTATTTGGTGCTTGGTGTCTTCGAGTTCCAACGGAAGCCGTATGAATGAACAACGATGCCCATTTTTGTTTCAACACCGGCAAACGAAAATGAAGGCATCGCGAGGGCTGCGGTTGCCATTGACGTTCGTTGTATAAAGTCGCGCCTGTTAATCGGCTCCATAGTATCATTCAGTTTTAACTGTGTCTAAACTCTGCACATGTGCATTAAGATCATTTACACTCCAGGGTACAACACGCCCTTGCGTGGTATGCCTGAGCCGGCCTACCGTTCTGCGATTTACGCCACCGGCGTTGTTGCCCCACTCATTCCTAATATAGATCAAAATCGAGGTAATGTCGCCATCGGTCATGGTAGAATGTGAGGGCATTACGGGAAGAATGTCGGGGGCGTCGTAACGCTTTCCTGCAACGTCTATTGGGCCCTCGATACCGTGCAGGACCAGCAATGCCAGGCGGCGCTCGTCGCCTAAGACCCATTCGGAGTTAACAAGTGGTGGTGCCATCCTTTGCATACCTTCCCCCTTGGTGCCATGACAACCAGCACAAACACTGAGGAATTGTTGCCTGCCGGCTGCAAAGAGTTTCTGCTCGGCTTCAGTAAGCTTCACGCTCGCCTTCAGTGCCTCCACATCAACTTTATGCCCGGGCCACTCGAACATATTGTCAAGAACAGAATTTCCTTTCACAACCGGTGCCGACTTTAGCTTCAGCAGTTTCCATTGACCACGGCCCTGGATGGTGATGCCTCCCAGTAATGCCTCGCGTTTATAATCAGTTTGTGAAGCAACAAGTGCGAGCAATTGAGATATCTCGTCCGGGTTTCGGCGTTTAACTACGATTGCCGACAAGTTCTCCAGGAAGATCTGCCTGAACGGAGAATTGTCTTTCCAGTTTTGATCGCCAACTAATGCCTTTGTGAAATTCAGTTCTCTTCCCGAAAGCCCACTGAGTATTGCATCAGGAATTAAAGCGACCGGTGTATCCTGTTTTTCGAGAACATATTTATACACGTAAAAGGCCTGGCTTTCATTGAGATATCGTGCGGAGAGAGCTAATTGAAGAAGTTGACTGGGGCCCGCCGTCTTCAGCACCGAGGTCACATCGTCGGGGTTTGGTTCGAGCAGGCGAAGCGCGGTGTTAGATACTGCCGGACGTGGATCCCGAAAGGCGGCAGCAAGTACTTCAGGCCTTGTAGACTTAAGGCCATCGAGTGTCCAAAGGGCATGAAAACTCGCAAGCGTATTTTCTCCAACGACCATTTGTTCCAGTTCGGTGACAATGGTCTTGTCATTTCGTTCGATCAATAATCTCTGGGCCATATCCCGAACCCATCCGTTATTGCTCTTTAAGTGCTCAACCAATTTAAAGGATTGTACTTCCGACAGTTTGTCGGCTGTTTCTTCCAGCCAGTCATTTGGAACTATCTTCCATATCCTTCCGTAGTGGATGGGAGCATCCAGTTTTCGCTTCAACGTCTGTTCTCTTAAATATGGAGTTACATATTCACCGTGCTGGACCAATCCCCGATACATGTCGGCGACATACAATGCCCCGTCGGGCCCGCTCGTAATGAAAACAGGTCTGAATCTCTCGTCGGTCGATGCTAAAAATTCGTGACCCGGATTGGGATCTTTTGCTTTCAGATTATAACCAGCGCGCTCAACCACATTTCGCTTCACAAGATTTCCCGACGGCTCACACACAAACACATTCTCGTAATAATCATCGGGCAACGTACTGCTCCGATACACGTAAGGCGAACACGCTGCCGTAAACTCGCGCAGTCGTCCTTCCTCATCCAGCGTGCCCGGAATATAACCACGATTCACGGCGGGATTGGCGCGGATAGGATAGACCCTCCGGTCGAGCGTGAGCCCGTGGTCGATGCCGCTAGTGGACTCATGATATTTGTTCTTATTTAAATAGTTGGGTGGAACAAGGTCGGCATGAAGTTGCGACCAGTTGTAATTATAATAGAGACGTCCCTCGTTGTCGTGCGACATTCCCCACTGGCCGCGAAACTCTGTGCTGTCGCGTATGATCTTGTCGCCCTCAAATTTATATCGAAGCACCGACCGGGCATTGTAGTACCAATTATCGACACCACGCCAAAGTCCGTTCGCTGAGTGTTCCGGTAATCGAGTTCCACCATAGGTCGAGTCGACGAGTACTTTCGTGTCCGCTTTCAGGTCGCCGTTTGTGTCTTGCGTAAGCCACAACTTATAGTCTTCCACGATCAGTGCGCCGCCCTTTACTATGGCCAGTGATCTCGGCATTACCAGGCTGTCGATATACACTGTGCTCTTGTCCATCACACCGTCGCCGTTCTCGTCTTCGAGGATAGAAATCCGCCCGGTTGGATCGTCTTCGCCGTTCCCGTCGATGTCGGGCATAAAGCCGCGCATTTCGACAACCCACAGGCGACCGTCTTCGTCAAATGCAATGACGACGGGTTCTTGTACCATGGGGTCGGCCGCGACAAGTTGGATCTTAAGGTCTGCCGGCAGTTGGAATGTTAGTAACTCTTCCTCGGGAAGTTTGGGAGGCGAGGGATTATCTTCGGATGCCCGTTGACTGCAACGAGTTGTTACGACGAGAGCAAGAATGATGATGCAGCTACGAAGAAACATGAGGGTCGTTATAACAGTAAACTAGAACAAATTCGGAAATAATGGGCAAAGAATTATTTTTGCCAGCTTTTAAATTACAGAGATGGAGATTACAGTAACGGAGAACGCAGCAACAATTGCATCAGAACTTAACCTTAGAACACAAAATGTTAAAGCAGTACTTGATCTGCTTAACGATGGCTCAACCATTCCTTTTATCGCTCGCTATCGCAAAGAGCTTACAGGCAGCATGGACGAAGTGCAACTGGCAGCGATACGCGACCGCAACGAACAACTTGTTGCACTGGCAGAACGAAAGGACGCCATTCTGAAATCAATCGAAAAACAGGAAAAGCTTACCCCTGAACTGGCGAAATTGATCGAAGCCGCAACAACACTCGCAGAGCTCGAAGATATTTACCTTCCATACAAGCCGAAGAGAAAGACCAGGGCTACCGCTGCCCGCGAGAAAGGCCTCGAGCCACTGGCCGTCACAATTTTCGATCAGAAAGAAAAGAACGTCGAAGCATTGGCGGCAACGTTCGTCGACGCCGAGAAGGGAGTTGCCTCCGCCCAGGAAGCTATCGCCGGCGCGTGCGACATCATCGCGGAGTGGATCTCCGAAAACCAGGAAGCCCGTCAAAAGATCCGCGATCTCTTCTGGACGCAAGGCTCCATCGAAACGAAAGTGATCAAGTCGAAAGCAGAGAGTGAAGACGCCCAGAAATTCAAAGACTATTTCGACTGGAAAGAATCGGTCCGTAAAGTTCCTTCACACCGTCTGCTCGCCATGCGCCGCGCCGAGAACGAAGGGTTCATCACACTCGACATCGCTCCCGAAGAAGAGCAGGCGCACAAAGTTCTCACCGATCAGTTCGTGAGATCATCTGGTCCTGCAGGACTGCTGGTTAGCGAAGCTGCCAAAGACAGTTACAAGCGCCTGTTGAAACCCACCATGGAAACTGAAGTCCGCCTCGAATCGAAAGTGAAGGCAGACCTCGAAGCGATAAAAGTATTTTCTTCGAACCTGAAAGAATTGTTGCTCGCAGCGCCCCTCGGCAGCAAGCGTGTACTGGCACTCGACCCCGGCTTCAGAACAGGCACCAAGCTCGTGTGCCTGAGCGAGCAAGGCGATCTCCTGTTTCACACCGTTATCTATCAGAACGAACCGCAAAAAGAAGTAGCCAAGTCTGCTACGATCGTTCTCGGTCTTTGCGACAGGTTCAAGATTGAGGCGATTGCTATTGGCAACGGAACAGCCAGCCGCGAAACGGAATCTTTCGTTCGCAGCATCGGGCTTCCTTCCTCGGTGATGATCGTTACCGTGAACGAAAGTGGTGCATCGGTCTACTCAGCTTCGGAAGTTGCACGCGAGGAATTCCCTAACGAAGACGTGACTGTACGTGGAGCCGTGTCGATCGGGCGCAGGCTTACGGATCCTTTGGCCGAACTGGTGAAGATCGATCCGAAGTCGATCGGTGTTGGTCAGTACCAGCACGACGTCGATCAAACAAAGCTCAAGCAAGGTCTCGACGATGTCGTGATGAGCTGCGTGAACTCGGTCGGCGTTGAAGTGAACACTGCAAGCAAAGAGCTTTTGTCGTATGTGTCGGGACTCGGCCCCAACCTCGCAAAGAATATCGTCGAATACCGGAACAAGAATGGTGCATTCAAGAGCCGTGAAGAGCTCCAGAATGTTCCACGTCTTGGCGGTAAAGCTTTCGAGCAATGTGCAGGCTTCCTTCGCATTCGTGGCTCCGAAAACCCTCTCGACTCAAGTGCAGTTCACCCCGAGAGTTACGACATCGTCAGTCGTTTCGCGAAGGATCTAGATTGCAGCATCAAAGACCTCATGACAAGCAAAGAGCTTCGCAAGAAACTCGATCTCAAGAAATACATCTCCGATAAAGTTGGCCTTCCCACACTGAACGACATTCTTTCGGAGCTTGAAAAACCCGGCCGCGATCCCCGAGAGAAATTCGAGCTGTTCTCATTCGACGAGAACGTTCACGAGATCAAAGATCTTAAAGTTGGAATGGTTCTCCCCGGTATCGTCACCAACGTAACAGCATTCGGTGCATTCGTCGACGTGGGTGTGCACCAGGACGGGCTCGTTCACATCAGCCACCTTGCTGATAAGTTTGTGAAAGATCCTAATGAGGTTGTCAGCGTTCAGCAAAAAGTGAAAGTAACAGTTGTGGAGGTCGACATCCCGCGAAAGCGAATTGCATTATCTATGAAGGGCAACCCAACTTCGCAAGAGAAGCCACGGAAGAGCGAAGGCAGGAAACCACAGCACACTCCCGAGGAAACGATGGAACAAAAATTAGCAGCACTGAAAAACAAGTTCAAAAAATAGTACCTTGTTTTAAGTGAAACTAAATCTATCCCTCATAGCGATCGTTTCCATTTGCATCCTGTCATGCAAACAAAACGAAGTCGCCCATGGCGAAGAAGTCTTTGCGCAGAACTGCAGTACCTGCCATAATTTTCGAACGAACGGTATCGGCCCGCAACTTGGTGGGCTCACCGAACAAGTTACCGAAGATTGGATCCGCAAGTTCATCAAAGATCCCAAGGCAATGATCGACGGCGCCGACGAACGCGCCGGTGTCCTCTTCGGACGTTACAACACATTCATGCCTTCGTTTGCCCACCTCACCGAGGAAGATATCAACGGCATCATTGCCTTGCTGAAGACCAAACAAGCTCCGCCCAAAAAGCAATTCAAGGTGGATGGAACGGAGCTTAAAGATCCGATCCCTGCGAAGATCGAAATGTCGGACCTGGTAATAGACCTGAAGGAGGTCGCAACCATTCCTGCTTCAAGCGACGAAGGACAGAAGACGCGCATCTGTAAACTCGACTTCCGTCCCGACACAAAAGGAATCTTCGTGGTCGACCTTCGCGGTAAACTGTATGAGCTTAAGGGCAACGGCCCTCAAATGTATCTCGACATGGCGGCTGAGAAACCGAACTTCATTCACAAGCCCGGCCTCGCTACAGGCTTCGGCAGCTTCGCATTCCATCCCGAGTTTGCAAAGAATGGACTGCTGTACACCACGCACGTAGAGAAACCCGGTTCAGGTGTCGCCGACTTCGCTTATCCCGATACCATTAAAGTTATGCTGCAATGGGTGCTATCGGAATGGAAGACCGACGATCCCAATGCTTTTCCTTTCAAAGGCACAAGCCGTGAATTGTTTCGCGCAAACATGGTTCACTCGTATCATGGCGTGCAGGAGATCACATTCAACCCGCTTGCAAAGCCCGGTGACGAAGACTACGGACTGTTATATATAGGAGTAGGAGATGGGTCGTCTGTTGAGATGGGTTATCCCTTCATCGCGCATGGCAAGGATAAGTTCTGGGGATCCATTCTTCGCATCGATCCCAGCGGCAGCAACAGCAAGAATAAAAACTACGGCATTCCTAAAACCAATCCATTCAACAACGAAGTGTTTGCATATGGATTCCGTAACCCTCACCGCATATCATGGAGCATGGCGGGACAGATCCTCGCTTCGAACATCGGTCATCACAGGGTAGAAGCATTGAACATCATCGAAGCAGGCCGCGATTATGGATGGCCCGAGCGCGAAGGAACCTTCGAGATGCGATACAACGACGACATGGACGTCGTTCACCCGTTGCCGCCAGACGATGCAAAGTATAACTACACTTATCCGGTCGCTCAATACGACCACGATGAAGGCAACGCGATCTCCGGCGGGCTCGAATACTGGGGAAAGTCGCTCAATGCATTGAAAGGCAAGTACCTCTTCGGCGATATCGTGAAGGGCCGGCTCTTCTACGTTGAGATGAAAGACCTCAAGATCGGCAGCCAGGCTACGATCCGCGAATTCAAGCTCACGTTGAACGGCGCAAAAAACACCCTCGTCGAAATGACCGGCGAAGACAAGGTCGACGTACGCTTCGGCCGCGACCACACAGGGGAGATGTACATCCTCACCAAGCCCGACGGCAAGGTCTACAAGATTGTCGGCGCTTCCCTCATACATAGTTGATAATCAACTAGTTGCTGAGGAATTTTCCAAATCATTACTTTTGTGCACCAAAGGATTAGAAGGATAAGAAAGAATGAGTACGCTACTGGACTTTGAAAAACCTATTGCCGAACTTGAGACAAAGCTAGCTGACATGAAGCAGCTCGCTGATGATAGTGATGACACCGTTAACCGTGCCATCCAGGCTCTCGAAAA
Organism: Cyclobacteriaceae bacterium; assembly: GCA_035656375.1. Taxonomy (GTDB): domain Bacteria; phylum Bacteroidota; class Bacteroidia; order Cytophagales; family Cyclobacteriaceae; genus ELB16-189. The sequence goes on from DASRSO010000195.1 coordinate 33,578, forward strand.
GAAGATTGTGGAATTGAAGAAAGAAACGTTCGAGAATCTCACCGGCTGGCAACGCGTTCAGTTGTCGCGCCATCCCGACCGACCATACACACTCGACTATATTTACGAGATCACTTCCGACTTCATTGAGCTTCATGGCGACCGCAGTGTTGCCGACGACAAAGCGATGGTTGGTGGTTTCGGAACAATCGATGGACAGACGTTCATGTTGATCGGTCAGCAGAAAGGCCGCAACACCAAACAACGCCAGATGAGAAACTTCGGTATGGCAAACCCCGAAGGTTACCGGAAGGCATTGCGGTTGATGAAGATCGCTGAGAAATTCAACAAGCCCGTTATTACATTCATCGATACGCCTGGTGCGTTTCCTGGTCTCGAAGCAGAAGAACGCGGACAGGGCGAGGCGATCGCGAAGAACCTGAAAGAGATGTTCATGCTCAAGGTTCCGATCATCTGTGTGATCATCGGTGAAGGAGCAAGCGGTGGTGCACTCGGGATTGCGATTGGCGATAAAGTATTTATGCTCGAGAACACATGGTATTCGGTAATCTCGCCGGAATCGTGCTCATCTATACTTTGGAGAAGCTGGGACTTCAAAGAACAGGCCGCCGAAGTTTTGAAGCTTACCGCGAAAGACATGAAGGAGCTCAAGCTGATCGACGGCATCATTAAAGAACCTCTTGGAGGAGCACATATCGATGTGAAGTGGATGGCAGGTGAAGTGAAGAAAGCGATCCTTGAAAACTATGCAGCATTGAAGTCGATCCCCGTGAACGACCTTATCAGCAAACGGATCGATAAGTTCACTGCGATGGGCGTTGTGAAAGAGTAATGAAACTCTCCGTTATAAACACCGGCTTCTTCAAACTCGATGGAGGAGCGATGTTTGGTGTTGTCCCGAAATCGATCTGGAACAAGTTAAATCCCGCAGACGAAAAGAATCTCTGTACGTGGTCGATGCGATGCCTGCTTATCGAAGACGGTGATCGTTTGATCCTTATCGACAATGGACTGGGCGACAAGCAAAGCCCCGAGTTCTTCAAGCATTACTATTTACACGGTAACGATACGCTGGCAGGTTCAATTGAAAATGCAGGATACGCATTGTCTGATGTGACCGACATGTTTCTCACGCATCTTCACTTCGACCATTGTGGTGGCGGTGTGAAGAAAGATGGCTCGTTGTTGTTCCCAAACGCAACCTACTGGTCTAACTCGTCTCATTGGAATTGGGCGATGCAACCTAACGCCCGCGAGAAGGCAAGCTTCTTTAAAGAGAACCTCTTGCCGATGCAGGAGAGCGGCCACTTGAAATTGATCGACAAGAATGCAAAGTCACCTATCCCGTCATTTGATTTAACTTGTGTGGATGGACATACCGAGCAAATGATGCTTCCGGTTGTCAGGTATAAAGAAAAGACCATCGTTTATATGGCCGACCTGATCCCGTCTGCCGGGCATATTCCTGTACCTTATGTAATGGGTTATGATACCCGGCCTCTTCTGACGATGTCTGAGAAAGAGAAGTTCCTCAAGGAGGCGGTCGCTAATAATTATATTCTGTTTTTTGAGCATGACCCGGTTGTTGAATGCTGTACGCTGCAACAAACCGAGAAAGGAGTTAGATTGGACAAAACATTCTCTCTTTCGGAGGTATGAAAATAGGACTGGCATTGTCTGGTGGTGGCGCACGCGGTATCGCACACATTGGTGTGATAAAGGCCCTCGAGGAAATGGGCGTGAAGCCCGATGTAATGTCGGGAACCAGCGCCGGGTCGATAGTTGCCGTGCTTTACGCCAACGGTATGAAGCCCGACGAGATCTTCGACGTGGTAAGTCACCTCAGCATATTCCGTTCTGTAAAAATGGCGTGGGCCTGGAGTGGACTTTTGAAGATGGAGGGACTGCAGGCGTTGCTTACCAAAGTCGTTCCCGACAACAAATTCGAGTCGCTGAAGATACCACTGACGGTTGCCGCAACAGAAATTCGTTTGGGCGAGATACGTTATTTTGATTCCGGTGAGCTTGCGCCGGCGGTGATTGCTTCATGCAGTATACCCGGCGTGTTCGACCCGGTTCGCTTTGGTGATAACCTGTATGTTGATGGTGGTTTGCTCGACAACCTTCCAACGCGGCCGATCCGCGACAAGTGTGACTTCCTGATCGGATCGCATTGCAACCATCTTACCCCGGAGTACGACGAACATAGCTTGCGTGCAGTGATCGAGCGAAGTATGCTTATCACCATCTCTGCAAACACAACAGCAAGCAGGTTGCTTTGCGACCTGGTGATCGAGCCAAAGCACCTGGGCCGTTATACCGTCTTCGAAATGGGCAAGGCCCGTGACATCTACGATGCCGGCTACAAATACACGAAGGACAACTTTCTTCCAAAACATTTTCAGAAAAACCAGGTAGCATGAGCAAGAGCTTCGCCGATGAGATCATGCAGGGTCTCCCTGATGAGCTTCCAGCAATGCAAGCTTACGATCCGTCGATCAATCATGCACCGAAGCGTAAAGACATCCTTACGAAAGAAGAAAAGAAGCTGGCGGTACGAAACGCGCTTCGCTATTTCGATAAGAAACATCATGCGGTGCTTTCGAAAGAATTCGCAGATGAACTGAAAACGTACGGGCGTATCTACATGTACCGCTTTCGTCCGGCGTATGCAATGCATGCAAGGCCCTTAAGCGAATACCCACACAAGAGCAAGCAAGCGGGTGCGATCATGCTCATGATACAGAACAATCTCGACCCCGCCGTGGCGCAACATCCCCACGAATTGATCACTTATGGTGGCAATGGGGCGGTGTTTCAGAATTGGGCACAGTACTTATTGACCATGAAGTACTTGTCGCAGATGACAGATGAGCAGACGCTGCACATGTACTCGGGTCACCCGATGGGGTTATTTCCATCTTCGAAAGATTCTCCAAGGGTGGTGGTAACAAATGGGATGATGATCCCGAACTATTCAAGCCAGGATGATTGGGAAAAGTTTAACGCACTAGGGGTTACGCAGTACGGACAAATGACGGCAGGGTCATATATGTATATCGGCCCGCAGGGGATCGTTCATGGTACAACAATTACGATTTTGAATGCGGGAAGGAAAATAGAAAAAGCCCGCGAAGGCTTGGCGGGCAAGCTTTTCCTCACGTCCGGCCTCGGCGGAATGAGCGGTGCACAGCCTAAAGCTGGTAATATAGCGGGGTGCATTTCAGTCATTGCAGAAGTGAACTCATTGGCAACAAAAAAACGTCACGAACAAGGTTGGGTCGATGAAGTGGTCAACGACCTCAATCAACTCACTGATCGTGTTCGCAAAGCAAAATCAAACAGAGAAGTTGTGAGCATCGCTTACAATGGAAACATCGTTGACGTATGGGAGCATTTCGATAAAGAGAACATTTTCGTTGAGCTCGGATCCGACCAGACTTCATTGCACAATCCATGGGCAGGAGGATACTATCCTGTTGGCATTTCTTTTAGTGAAGGCAAAGAGATGATGTCTGCCGATCCTGCGAGGTTCAAGCAACTTGTGCAGCAATCTCTCAGGCGTCATGCAGCCGCGATCAATAACCACGCACAAAAGGGAACGTACTTTTTTGATTACGGGAATGCATTCCTTCTTGAAGCCTCGCGGGCAGGAGCGGATATCATGGCGGAAGATGGGATCAACTTCAAATACCCATCATATGTACAGGATATTATGGGACCGATGTGCTTCGACTATGGTTTCGGTCCGTTCCGTTGGGTATGTACTTCGGGAAAGCAGGAAGATCTCGACGTGACGGATCAGCTGGCACTGGATGTGTTGAATGAAATTCAAAGGTCGGCATCGCAAGATATTCGGAACCAGTTAACAGACAACATCAACTGGATAAGGGCAGCGAAGGCTAACCGCCTGGTCGTTGGATCTAAAGCACGCATCCTATACGCAGACGCGAAAGGCCGTATCGCTATCGCATCGGCATTCAACAAGGCAATTCGTGAAGGGAAGATAGGGCCGGTCGTGCTTGGCCGCGATCATCATGATGTGTCGGGAACGGATAGTCCGTACCGTGAAACATCGAACATTTACGATGGTTCGCGCTACACTGCCGATATGGCGATACACAATGTGATCGGGGATTCGTTTCGGGGCGCAACATGGGTGTCGATACACAATGGCGGTGGGGTAGGATGGGGCGAGGTGATCAATGGTGGGTTCGGCATGTTGCTCGATGGCACTTCGGAAGCGGACGCAAGACTTCGAAACATGCTGCAGTTCGATGTGAACAATGGAATTGCCCGCCGTGCATGGGCTCGCAACGATGGAGCATTGTCGGCCGCCGAAAGAGCAATGAAAGACGAAACGCGTTTGAGGATCACAATGCCTAACTTTGCCGACGACAAACTCATCGATAATCTTTTTTAAGATTGTTTAGACCTTTCTTTCTTCTTTGTTACAAGATCTTCGGGTGGAAGATAAACGGAAGTCTTCCTCCTGAGAAGAAGTATCTGTGTTGTATTGCTCCTCACACAAGCAACTGGGATTTTTTAGTTGGCGTAGCTGCGCGAAGCATTCTGCGTATAACCGGGGCAAAGTTTCTTGGCAAGAGTCAGTTGTTCCGTGCGCCGTATGGGTGGATCTTTCGGGCGATAGGAGGTATCCCGGTTGAACGAACAGAACGTCACGATATGGTTGAGCAGGTATCGGCGATCATACGCAACTCCGATGAATTCATACTGGCAATTGCACCGGAGGGCACGCGAAGAAAAGTGACAAAACTCAAAACCGGTTTCTGGTACATCGCGCGGTCGGCCGGTATTCCAATCGTTCCCGTTGGTCTCGATTTCAAAAAACGTGAGGTAGTGATCGGCAAACCTCTTTACACGACAGATATCGACAGTGACATCCATATCCTTATGGAATTTTACAGAGGCATAACAGGAAGAAATCCTGAGTTAGGCATAGATTAAGTAACTTATTAAGGGGGAGGCCGATGGTGGAGCTGTGGAAAACCGCGTAAAAACGCAAACAAAACGCATTTTGACCGCGTATATGGCTTTTTAACGGGCTATAAAGCGGCCCTTCTTTTGCTCGCTGGTAGCCCGGAATGGTTTCTTTACTTTGGAAAACTTTTAAAACCTTATGAAAAAAATCTTTACTGTTTTTGCATTAGCGCTAATCAGCTCCGGTGCGTTTGCCCAATTCAACCAGGGAAGAATGCTGGTAGGTGGGGGATTTGATTTCAGTGTGGACGTCCACAAGACTGAAACAGGCAGCACGACCACAAAGAACGGAACAAGCGTTTCGTTTGGCATTACTCCCAACTTTGGATACTTCGTCATGGATAACCTCGCTGTTGGTGCATCGCTTGGATTAAACGCGTCGACGTATACTTATGCGGATAACAATTCGACCTTTAAAAAGTCTAACAGTTCGAGTGTAAACTTTATTCCCTTCGCCCGGTATTACGTAGATCCAGGTATCTTCTTCCAGGTTCATGCAGGAGGAGGTGGTGGTACCTTCAAGGTTGATCGTCGCGTAAACAATCCTGCGATAAATGATGAGCCTGAGAAAACCGGAACTTTCACGTGGGGCATAGGCGTTGGTTACGCTTATTTCCTGAATGACTTTGTTGCTGTTGAACCGATGGTTCTCTATTCGGGCCTCAACACGAAATATAAGTCACAGGATCCCGTTTATACCACTAAAACATCGGGCCCCTCGCTCCGTGTAGCGTTCCAGATCTATCTTGGTGATCGAAACTAATTGTGTAACTTTGGATAGTTAATCAACATTTATGAAATCAAAAATCATTTTAGTTGTACTGATTCTCTCGGGGATCTCATTTAAAGGATTGAGCCAGGCTCAGTTCGCGCTTGGATTGAAGGGTGGAGTGAATCTTTCCAAGTTCGACATCAAGGAAGGTGCATCGAACATAGACAACCGGACAGGCTTTAACGCCGGCGCATTTGCATTGGTAAAGATCACCTCATTTGGTATCCAGCCGGAAGTGCTGTTCTCCCGCCAGGGAAGCAAGTTCACTTTCAACGCAACCAACTACGAAGCCAATTTCGACTACATAACTGTCCCGATCATGTTCAAGCTGTACGTTCCACTTGGCCTGAACCTGCAACTTGGACCGCAGCTTAGCTTCCTTTCGGTTGCCGACCTGAAAAGAACGGCAACAAATGCTGCAGATGATCCAAAGACGTTGAAGAAACAAGACTACGCGATCGCCGTGGGCGCAGGATGGGATCTCCCATTTGGCCTTACAATCGATGCCCGTTACAACTTCGGTCTGTCGGACATCAAAGTTCAGCCAACTAATTCAAATCAGCCAATCGCTTTGAAGAACAAGGTTCTCCAGATCTCTGTAGGCTACAAGCTGATCAAACTCGGCAAGTAATGATCCCAGGGTAAGAAGTAAGTAATCTCACCGATACAAAAAAGCCTCTCATAATCGGGAGGCTTTTTTATTTTTGCCGCATGTTTACGAACTACGAGGAAGCTCTTCAGTATTTGTATTCGACCGCACCGGAGTTCCAGCGCATAGGGGCCGCTGCGTACAAGGCCGATCTTAATAATACGATCGAGTTACTGGCAGCTGTGGGCAATCCCGAAAAGAAGTTCAGATCGGTACACATCGCAGGAACAAACGGCAAGGGCAGCAGCTCGCACATGATCGCGTCGATCTTGCAAAGTGCTGGATACAAAACGGGACTTTACACTTCTCCGCACCTGAAGGAATTCACCGAGCGAATACGTATCGATGGAAAGGAAGTGGCAAAAGAGTTCGTGGTCGATTTTGTGAACAGAACTCTTCCGTCGATCGAGAGGATAAAGCCATCGTTCTTTGAAATTACAGTGGCGATGGCGTTCGAATACTTTGCAACGCAGAAAGTAGACATTGCTGTGATCGAGGTTGGATTGGGGGGAAGGCTCGACTCGACGAACGTTATTACACCGCTGGTGTCGCTGATCACAAACATCAGCTTCGATCATAAGGACCTGCTGGGGGATACCCTTCAAAAGATTGCTTTCGAAAAGGCAGGAATTATTAAGAGAGGAATTCCCGTGGTGGTTAGCGAACGACAAGCCGAGACGTACAGTGTGTTTGTAGAGAAATCGAAAGAAGAGAACGCGGCCATTACGTTTGCCTCGGATTCCGTTTCGGCGCGACTTGATGGTGACAACCTGGTGACTGACGATTTTGAAGTAAGAGGTTTTCCGTTGCGGGGCATTTACCAGGAAAAAAATGTGCCTGGTGTTTTGAAGACGATCGAGATCCTGAACCAGAAAAGTTTCAAGATCGGAACAAGCTCTATAATAGAAGGCCTTCGTAATGTCGTTTCAAATACCGGCCTGAAGGGCCGTTGGCAAACCATTGGTGAATCGCCACTCACTATTTGTGACACGGGGCATAACGAAGCGGGCATTGCCCAGGTGCTCCGGCAGATCCTGCGTGAGAAGTTTAGCAGGCTGTTTATGGTGATCGGCATGGTAAAAGACAAAGACATAAGCGGGGTATTATCGCAGCTTCCGAAAGATGCCACATACATTTTCTGCCAGGCAAGCATACCTCGTGCTCTTCCGGCAGGCGAGCTCGCCGAGCTGGCAAGGTCTTTTGGACTTAAGGGTGCTGCAATTTCAGATGTGAATGATGCCATTGCCGCTGCGCGAAAATCTGCCTCTCCCGACGACCTCGTTTTCGTTGGCGGCAGTACTTTTGTGGTCGCCGAAATTGATAACCTTTAACTGTTGAAATCAAAACTCAAACGCTTCGAGATCATTGCGTCGCGCGATAACGTGCTGGAGCGCGGAAAGGATATTTACACGAAGATCAAAGGCAACTGGAAAGAGTTGTACTTCCGGAACGACCGGCCGATCACCGTGGAACTTGCGTGCGGCCGCGGAGAATATTCGGTCGGGCTGGCAGCTCGATTTCCCGAAAAGAACTTCATCGGTGTCGACATGAAGGGCGACAGGCTTTGGAAGGGCAGTACGCTTGCTATAGAGCAGTCGCTATCGAATGTTGGGTTTCTGCGCACGCAGATCCTTGATATCGAGAGCTTCTTCGAGCCAGGAGAGATCGACGAGATATGGCTCACGTTCCCCGATCCCCGTCCCCGGAAGCGCGACGTGAAACGAAGACTTACCAGTCCACGGTTTATGGATATCTTTAAGAAGCTCTTGAAGCCCGGGGAGTATTTTCGCTTAAAGACAGACAATACGCCGTTGTTTGATTATACGCTGGAAGAGCTGGGTCTGAGAAGCGACATCTACGACCTGCAGCATACGCATGACCTTTACACCTCCGATCTGCGCGAAGAATGCTTTGACATTAAGACCCGGTACGAGGAGATGTTTTCGGCGAAAGGAGAGAAGATCAAATACCTGCGGTTCCGGTTTAAGAGTTAACATAGACTTAACGCACGGTACTTTCGGGGCTTGTTCGCGAAATGCTATCTTTGTGAAACCGTCCGATGGGCAAAAAGAAGCGCGACGTTGAACTAGTAGTACTTTCCGATATCCACCTCGGTACCTACGGCTGCCACTCTGAAGAACTCCTCAAGTACTTAAAATCGATCAGACCAAAAAGGGTAATCCTTAACGGCGACATTATAGACATGTGGCAGTTCAGTAAACGTTACTGGCCGCAGTCGCATATGCAGGTGGTAAAGCACATCACTGGAATGCTCTCGAAGGGAACCCGGGTCACCTATCTCACAGGAAATCACGACGAGATGCTTCGAAAGTTTGCCGGGTTCAGGCTTGGCAATTTTCAGATCGCGAACAAGAAGGTTCTTCAACTTGGAGGAAAGTCGGCATGGATCTTTCATGGAGACGTGTTCGACGTAACGATGCAATATTCTAAGTGGCTTGCAAAACTCGGCGCGATCGGGTACGATACGTTGATCTTACTGAACACGTTTGTCAATTTTATTATGAAGGTTTTTGGTCGCGGCAAGATCTCACTGTCGAAGAAGATCAAGGACAGTGTAAAGCAGGCAGTTAAATTCATAAACGACTTCGAAAAGACGGCAGCAGATATAGCTATCTCCAACGGCTACAACTACGTGGTGTGCGGGCACATCCATCATCCTGAAATGAAGACCATCACGACCGAAAAAGGGGAGGTGGTTTATCTCAATTCGGGCGACTGGATCGAGAACCTGACCGCTTTGGAGTACGACAAAGGAGCGTGGCGCATCTATCGTTACTCGGAAGATCCTATTGCACAGTCGGTAAAAATCCCCAAACGCTTTCGGAATGAACTGGATAATGATGAGATATTTAAAGACCTTGTCAGTGAGTTCATGACCGTTAAAAAATGAAAATACTTTACGCCATCCAGGGCACAGGCAACGGACACCTGAGCAGGGCCGTGGATATAGTTCCGGAACTAAAAAAGTATGGTAAACTTGACCTGTTCGTCAGTGGCGCCCAGGCAGAGATCTCACTGCCATATCCGATCAAATACAAATCGAAAGGGTTGAGCTTCTATTTTGGAAAGAGCGGGGGTATCAACTTTTACAAGACGTTCATGAAGAACAGCTCGAAGGATGTTGTTCGCGAGGTGAAGCAGTTCCCGGTGGACAAGTACGATCTTATTGTGAATGACTTTGAGCCAATCACCTCATGGGCGTGCAAGAAGAAAGATATAAACTGTGTCGGGTTGAGTCACCAGTCGGCGTTGTTGTCGGATAAGAGTCCAAGGCCGAAGGTGATTGATCCGTTTGGTGAATGGGTCCTTCATAATTACGCACCAGTAAAGAAGTATGTGGGATTTCATTTCGAGGAGTACGATAAGAATATTTATACCCCTGTTATCCGCCGCGCGATACGCGAGGCGAGGACGAGCGATGAAGGACATTACACAGTGTACCTGCCGGCGTACGATGACAAGAAGCTGGTGAAATTGTTGTTGAAGTTCCCAAAGGTGAAGTGGCAGATATTTTCGAAGCATGCGAAGTCGGCATATCACGTTGGGAGGATCTCGGTGTTCCCGGTGAGTGGGTCTGACTTTGTGGATAGCATTGTTTCGAGTACGGGTGTGTTGTGCGGTGCGGGCTTCGAAACACCGGCCGAAGTTTTACACATGAATAAAAAACTGCTGGTGGTACCGATGAAGAGTCAGTACGAGCAGCATTGCAACGCGGCCGCGTTGAAGAAGTTAGGAGTGCCGGTTTTGAAGAAGGTGAAGAAGAAGACGCTGAAGAAGATCGAGGCGTGGCTTGATGAGAAGAACAAGTTGGATATAAGTTTTCCGGATATAGCCGGAAAAGCGGTGGAAAGGTTGATTGAAAAATATGGGAAGTCCTAGTCGACTTCCAACGCCTCTAAGATATCCGCCACGTTACTATAATCTTTAATTCCCGGTTTTTCTTCATCACTGCCGATGAGTGACACACCAGCCGCATTAAGCTTCAGAACTTCAGTAAGGTTTTCCAGGCTGTTTGTACTTAGTAGAACCGGGAAGTATGTGCTTACCGCCCGCGCCGCAGACAAATCCACCGACTGAAGCTCCACAAACTTAATGTTCTCGTACGCGATCAGGTCTCCGTACAAACTAACCCAATCTTTTGGCTCTATCGCCAGGATGAAATTCAACGATTTGTCAGACAGCCATGAAAGCTGGTGTCGCCCGATCTGGATATAATGTCCCGGGTAATTATCCGTTATACTCTTAAGATCCTGCGTCTGCGACTGATGAACTTCGAGCACAAACTCCGGCCCGGCCACCCATTCAATCATCTGCCTGTACTGTTCGGGCTTCAGCCCATCGTTGCCAACAGGAAATCCCAACAAGTCGACACCCATCCCTGCACAATACCTGGCCTCGCTGAGATTTGTAACCCGCCCTACTTTAACCTTCGTTTTTAGTGACATGCGCCAAATATCAAAAAGAAAAAATAACTTTGCTATTCTCCTTTGCGTGTGGAAATGAGGACTGGGTCGATACTTTTCTTGGTGATTTTTCTGTGGATGTCGGCCTGCGACGAGGTCGAGCGCACCCCGGTACTTGCAGACGAATATTTCCCGCTGGTTACAGGCCAATTCATTATCTATAATGTCGACTCGACCAGGATCCTCCAGAACGTAGAGACGAAGTTCACCTATCAACTACGGGTTTCAACAGGGAAGGCGTTCGCGAATGGAGAAGGCAATACCAGCTACGTCATCCAGCGCGAAAAACGCACGGACGCGTCGAAGCCCTGGACCCCCAGCGGCACATGGACAGCTCGCAAGAGCACGAAGGAAGCCGTGATCAGCGAGGGTACCACCAGTTACGTGAAATTGAAATTTCCGCTCGCGATCGGCAGCACATGGGACGGAAATGCGTTAAATACCAAAGGAGGTAACGAGCAGTGCGATGACAGGGAGTGTGACCGGTATGAAATAACCGAAACCAGTCCCGATGTGATCGTAACACAGAGCAACGACCCCGACGAGGTACTTCGAAAAGACATTAGAGTGGAGACTTACCGAAAAGATATTGGACTTATATATAAAGCATCGACGGTACTTGAGTATTGCGACAGTGGCGATTGCTTCGGCACCCAATTTGTAAAAAACGGTCTCGTCTATAAACAAGAAATGGTAGAGAGTGGCAGCCTTTAAGACCATACTATTTTGCGTGGTTATGATCGGGGCGACTGGTTTTGCCTCGGCGCAAAATCGATATATCGTACGCTTTAAAGACAAGACGTCTTCACCTTATTCGATATCGCAGCCCGAGAAGTTCCTTTCTGCGCGGGCGATAGCCAGGAGGATCAAGCAAGAGATACCGGTTGTGGAAGCCGACCTTCCCGTAAATCCATCATACATACAACAACTGGGTACAGCAGGAGCGAAGGTCTATTATACCTCCCGATGGTTGAATTGTGTTTTGGTGCAGACCACACCAGCAATTGCAAGTTCATTATCGGTGTTACCTTTTGTAGCGAATGTCGAATACGTTGCACCTGGTCAGCGATTGCAGTCCGGCAGAACAACGTGGAGTAAAGGTAAGAACCAGGCAGGTGTGGCGGCAGCGACGCGCGCCCAACTGGAAATGGTTGGCATCGACGACATGCAGGGTGACAACATCTATGGGAAAGGAATTCATATTGCATTTCTCGATGCAGGATTTGATGGTGTCGATACAGCCGCGCCGTTCCAGCATTTATTCCAGGACAACAAGATCGTCCATGTACACGACTTCGTTCAGAACACGAAAGATATTTATCGCTACGATGAACACGGCACTGAAGTGTTTTCGGTGATCGCGGCAAATTCGGACACATACACCGGTGGAGCATACGCAGCTTCCTTTTATCTCTACGTAACAGAAGATGTTCCAACTGAATACAGAGTAGAAGAATACAACTGGCTCTTTGCAGCAGAACGTGCCGATAGTGCCGGCGTCGACATCATCAGCTCGTCACTCGGATACAACACGTTCGACGATAAGTCGATGGACTACAACAAGAACACTGACCTCACGGGCACAAAGGCGATCATTTCACAAGCTGCCATCTTTGCACTCGAACGTGGCATCGTTGTGATATGCAGCGCAGGCAACGAGGGAAATAATTCGTGGGGCACGGTAACTCCACCCGCCGATGTGGATGGTATCGTTGCAGTCGGCTCCGTAACATCCAGCGGGTCGAGGAGCAACTTCAGCTCGCGGGGTCCGACGTCCGACAACCGGGTTAAACCTGATGTGGTTGCAATGGGCAGTGGTGTTTCGGTGATCAGACCAAACGGCACGAATGGCTATGCGAGCGGAACCTCACTCGCTGCCCCAATCATTACAAGTCTCATCGCCGGGTTGCTCGAACGTTTCCCCGACATCGATCCGAATGTTATTGCACAACAGGTCGTTATGACGGCCAGTCAGTACGACCACCCCGACAACCTGCTTGGCTACGGTGTTCCAAATTACTACGCCGTGAAAACCGCTTTGGAGGGCATGCTTCCCCTTGAAGAGATCTCTGTTTATCCAAATCCTACCGACACGGGGAAGTTTTTAGTAAGGTTTAAAACAATCGACGTGCAGGCAACGATCACCGTCTACGACCTGCAGGGAAAGACCTTAAGCACACATGTCGTCGACGTAAAAAAGAACAACAACCCGTTAGAAATCGACGTGGCCAATCTACCAGCGAGCAGTTATTTGGTAAAGGTGAAAACTAGCGATAATTTTAAGACTTTCAGGCTGGTTAAACTGTAATCACGATTGTGAACCTCCCCATAGTAGCTCCCTCAATTCTTGCATCCGACTTCGCCAATCTCCAGAAGGAGATCACGATGATCAACGACAGCTCTGCCGACTGGATCCATGTCGACATTATGGACGGAGTCTTTGTGCCAAACATCTCGATGGGACTGCCGGTTGTTCATGCCGTTAAGAAACATGCACGCAAGCCCCTTGATGTGCACTTGATGATCGTGCAACCTGAAAGATATATTGAAGCGTTTCGTGACGCCGGTGCTTCGGTGATCTCGGTACACGTAGAAGCATGCACTCATCTTCATCGCACCATTGAACAGATAAAAGCTTCGGGAGCACAGGCGGGCGTTGCACTCAACCCGCATACTCCCGTTTCAAGTTTGTCGGAGGTTATTTCTGATATTGACCTGGTGTGTTTGATGTCGGTGAATCCCGGTTTTGGAGGGCAGAAGTTTATTCAGAATACTTACAATAAGATCCAGGAGCTTTCGGCGATGATCGCAAAGAAGAATGCAAAAGTTTTGATCGAGATAGATGGGGGAGTGAATGAGGAAAACGCAAAGTCATTGATCGAAGCAGGAGCAAGTGTGTTGGTGGCGGGAAATTTTGTTTTTACATCGCCCGACCCGAAGAAGACGATCGCTAAATTAAAGTCTGTTTAGAATGATGCAGCGACTCGTTCCGGTTTTAATGATCATTTTCCTCGCATCGTGCGCAAGGAGTGTTACGCGTGTCGACCCTGCTACCGAAATAAACCTCAGTGGCCGCTGGAACGACTCCGACTCAAGAATGGTAGCCGACAAGATGATTGCCGACCTCACTAACAGCGAGCGTTACAAAGAATACGTGAAGACAAAAGGATCGAAGCCGGCAATCATAATCGGCCTCGTAAGGAACAAGACCAGCGAACACATCGACGCCGACAATTACATCAAGAAACTTGAAGCCGCTATCTTCAATGCAAACATCGCCACATTGGTAGAGTCGGATGAGTTCCGCGACAAGCTTAGAGTAGAACGTGCACAGCAACAGGAATTCGCAGACCCCAAGACCGTAAAGCAATGGGGGATGGAAACAGGTGCAGACCTGATCCTGTTTGGCGAAATGACCTCGGAGACAGACGTGTACAACAAACAACGCGTCGTAAACTACCTCACAACCCTCTTCCTCACCGACATGGAAACCAACCAGCGTGTCTGGTATGGACAACAAGAGATCAAAAAACACATCAGGAACTAACGTGGGGCGCGTCGTAGCACTGCTTGCACTGTTGTTGACTGCCTGCACAGGAACTTATTATCAATCCAATCAATCGTTCAACCAGGAGTTTGAACATGGCGACCTCGAAGGTGCCTTAAAAACACTTCAGGCCAAGTCGTCGGAAGCTTCGGGACGGCAGGAACTTTTGTACGAAGTAAACAACGGTCTCGTGTTGTCTATGCTCGGTCGCTACGACGAAAGCAACGAGCACTTCGAAAAAGCATACCTGTTTGGCGAAGACTATCGCACCAACTATTTGTACGAAGCAGCATCGTATCTCACCAATCCCACATTCACAACATACAAAGGTGAAGATCATGAACACCTGATGTTGTTGTATTACAAAGCGCTGAACTACGTAAAGCAAAACAACTTCGAAGATGCCCTTGTTGAATGCCGCCGCTTGAACATTCGCCTCCAGCAACTGAGTGACCGATATGCTTCCGATAACAAGTATCGCGAGGATGCTTTCATTCACCTGATGATGGGTGTCATTTACGAAGCGGGTAAGGATTACAACAATGCATTTATTGCTTACCGTAATGCCTACAACATATACACGACCTCTTTCGACAGGCTGTTCAGGCTCGGTCCTCCGCCACAACTTAAGATCGACATCCTTCGAACTGCATACCGGAGCGGCATGATGGACGAGTTCAACCAGTACAAGGAAGAATTCGAAATGCCCGACTACGAATACAAGGTGAATGATCAGCCAGAACTGGTATTCTTCTGGCACAATGGACTTAGTCCTATCAAAGCCGAGTGGGGGATAAACTTCGTCGTCAATCGTCGCGACGACTGGCTTTACTTCAGCAACGACAACATGCGTATGGCATTCCCGTTTCATATCCGCGATTACAGCGATCGGGACAAACGGAACCTTGCATCACTCGAGGTCTTTCGCGTGGCATTTCCGAAATACATCGAACGACCGACGTATTTCCAGGAAGCAGAGTTGACCATAGGTGAACAAAAGATCGCGTTGGAAAAAGCGCAAGATGTGAATGCGATTGCTTTCAAATGTTTACAGGAGCGAATGAACCTTGAATTGAGTAAAGCCCTGATCCGCCTGGCGCTGAAGAAAGCAACAGAAGCCGAAGTGAAAAAGTCGGACAAGACACTCGGGTCGGTGGTAGGCATGATCAACGCCCTTACGGAAAAGGCAGACACGCGGAACTGGCAAACGTTGCCGCACGAAATATTTTACTGCCGCGTGCCGTTAAAACCGGGACGCAATAAAGTTACACTGCATGTTGGAGTACCCGGAACCGCCCAGGGCGGAGAGACTTTCGATTTTGAATACACGGCGCGAGAAGGGCAGACGCTGTTCCACACGTTTACCTCGCTGGAAAGCCGGTACCCCACGTACGGTTACTAAACCCGAAATTCATTAAATTTACCCCTTTACCCTTTAGAATTCTGGCCTTCTGAAGCTTCATCCCTCCATAGCGCTCGCCTTGTGCCTGGTCTTCCTGATTCCCCTCGCCGGATTTGGGCAGGATGAAGAGAAGCCGACCTTCCCGCTGGAGACGATCTATGCGAAACGTAAGCCGTGGGGCACACGCAAGATCCTAAAGAACTTCCGGTTCAGTGTAAGCACCGGCTACGGCCACACTTTCGTCAGCCATAAGCTGGAGGGCTATGGAATCGTTCAGCCTACGGGCTTCGCGCCACGGGTGTTCCCGGTAAATGATCCCTCGTTCCGTTACATGAATTGGGTGAACGCCGCCGTTCCAGACACGCTTTCGACAGCGTTCGATAGTTTCACCGTAAGCTCCGACAGCGCCAAACTCGGCTTCAAGGGCGGTGCGTGGAATATCCCGTTGAACGCCACCATCCATTACGAGTTTTTGGAGAGATACAGGGTCGGCGCAGGTTATTCGTATGAATACATGCGCCTTGGTCCGATGGATCCTGTTACGTTCAAGAACAACATCACCAGCTTTCAGCCCACACCGCGCGGTGGCTTCATGCAGAAGTACTACGGCATGGTCGGCATCTCGTTCTATCGCATCCAGAATTTCCTGTTTACAGGCGACATACATGTAGGTGCCTATAAACCCGGGAAGAACTACGAGCTGTCGCAGATAAAGAAGGGAGTTTATGTGAACGCCGGCGTTACGATCGAGCACGAGTTTTCGGAATACCTGAAGGCTTTCATACGGCCGTCGTTCGAGATCAAGAACTATACGCTGAATGTGCCCTATGCTGAAAAGCCCATCCCACACTACATCAACGCCTTCTACGTGAATATCGGTCTGACTTACGCGATACCGGAATTACCCCGCTGTTTTCACAGTGAATGCCAGGCACAAATGAACCACACCCACGGCGACCGCGAGTACCGGAGCCGCATGCATAAGATCTGGAAAAAACAGAACCCTTTGTATGGGGAAAATTACCCCAGATTGCTCAAGTACAAGGGTCGGAACAAAAAGAAAATGAACCCCTATTAAAACGGTAGAAAAGCCGCATTTTTATTCATGAAAAGCGCGTTTTTTAATTACCTTGCCGCGTTAAAAAATACCTAATAAGTGGCTGAAGATTCAGGTTCTGTACCGCAGAACATAATCCCGATAAATATTGAAGATGAGATGCGTGGCGCGTATATCGATTACTCGATGTCGGTCATCATTTCACGCGCACTTCCCGATGTGCGCGACGGCTTAAAACCCGTTCACCGCCGGGTTCTGTATGGGATGCAGGACATGGGCGTAAACTACAACAAGCCCTATAAGAAGTCGGCAAGGATTGTGGGAGAGGTGCTTGGTAAGTACCACCCCCACGGCGACGCCTCGGTATACGATACCATGGTGCGTATGGCCCAGGACTGGTCGCTACGCTACATGCTCGTCGACGGCCAGGGTAACTTCGGTACGGTAGACGGTGACTTCCCCGCGGCCATGCGATACACGGAAGCTCGTCTCCGGAGAATTGCCGAAGAATTGCTTGCCGACATCAACAAGGATACGGTCGACTTTCAGCCCAACTTCGACGATTCGCTGACCGAGCCAACTGTACTTCCCGCCAAAGTCCCGAACCTCCTCATCAACGGATCGTCTGGGATTGCCGTGGGCATGGCGACCAACATGGCCCCCCACAACCTGTCGGAGGTTGTAGATGGCATCATCGCGTACATCGACAACAAGGAGATCACGATACCTGAACTGATGAAGTACATAACCGCTCCGGATTTTCCGACGGGCGCGATCATCTACGGGTATTCAGGGGTTCAGCAGGCATATCTTACAGGGAGAGGAAAAGTAACGGTGCGTGCGAAGGCCGAGATTGTTACAACAGGTAACAAAGAACAGATCGTTGTTACCGAGATCCCATACATGGTAAACAAAGCCATGATGGTTGAGAAGACTGCTGCCCTCATCAACGAGAAGAAGATTGAAGGTATATCAGGTCTTCGCGACGAATCGGATCGTGAAGGTTATCGTGTTGTCTACGACCTGAAACGCGACGCGATCCCCAACATAGTTCTCAACAACCTTTACAAATACACACAACTTCAGTCGACGTTCGGTATCAACAACGTGGCCCTGGTAAAAGGCCGCCCGATGACGCTCAACCTGAAGGAGCTGATCGTTCACTTCGTTGATCACCGTCACGAAGTGGTTATCCGCAGGACGAAGTTCGACCTGGCTGAAGCCGAGAAGCGCGCTCACATACTCGAGGGTTATCTTATCGCTCTCGATCACCTCGACGAAGTGATTGCGTTGATCCGTAATTCAAAAGACCCCGAGGTTGCGAAGACTGGCTTGATGCAGCAGTTCGCACTGTCGGAGATACAGGCAAAAGCAATTCTTGAAATGCGCCTGCAACGTCTTACCGGCCTTGAGCGTGAGAAAATCCAGAACGAATACAAAGAGGTTAAAGAGCTCATCGCTAAACTGAATGAGATCCTTGCAAGTGAGCCCTTAAGGATGAACATCATCAAGGACGAGTTGCTTGAGATGAAGGAACGTTACGGCGACGAGAGACGTACCCAAATCGTTCATAGCGACGACGACATCACCGTTGAAGACATGATCCCTAACGAAGAGATGGTGATCACCATTTCTAACCAGGGATATGTGAAGCGTACATCACTTTCCGAATACCGCACGCAAGGACGTGGTGGAATTGGATCGAAGGGCGCCGCTACGAAGGAAGACGACTTTACAGAACAGCTTTTCGTTGCGAAAGCACACAACTACCTGCTCATCTTTACCGATAAGGGTCAGTGTTACTGGCTGAAAGCTTACGAGATCCCCGAAGGTACCAAGACCTCGAAGGGAAGGGCTATTCAAAACCTGCTGAACATTCAGCCCGGCGATGCAGTAAGAGCCGTGTTGAACGTGAAAGAACTCGAGAACGAGGATTATCTCAACAACAACTTCGTGATCCTGTGTACAGAGAAAGGTGTCATCAAGAAAACATCACTCGAAGCATATTCACGCCCCCGCGCAAATGGCATCACCGCCATTACGGTTCACGAAGGCGACCGCTTGTTAGAAGTTGCTATGACGAACGGTAAAAATCACATTGTGATCGCGAAGAGCGAGGGCAAGGCCGTTCACTTCAACGAAGAAGATGTGCGGCCAATGGGACGTACCGCTGCGGGGGTACGGGGGGTTACACTCGAGTCGGACCAGGACAAGGTGATTGGTATGGTGTGCATTACGTCGCCCGAGACCAACCTGCTGGTTGTATCTGAAAAAGGCTACGGAAAACGTTCTGATATGGGGGACTATCGCATTACTCGTCGCGGTGGCAAGGGGGTGAAGACCATCAACGTCACGGAAAAAACTGGCAAGCTTGTTGCGATAAAGGAGGTAACGGACAAAGACGACCTCATGATCATTAACAAATCCGGAATCAGTATCCGCATAAACGTGTCCGAATTGCGGATCATGGGCCGGGCAACGCAAGGCGTCCGCCTGATCAAGCTAAACGAAGACGATTCTATATCATCCGTGGCAAAAATTGAAAAGATGGGCGATCCGGAACCCACGAATTGATGAATAACCACTATTTTTGACGAGAATTTCTTAAAAACTAACCTAAAAGATGAAAAAGTTATTTGCACTGCTGCTCCTTCTGTCGCCTTTTGCGGTGCTGGCACAGAAAGAGTGCAAGCCCAGTCTCCCCAAGGCTGAAAAGGCCCTCAAAGAGAACAAGCTTGACGAAGCAAAATGTATTATCGATGCTACTACTGCCAACCAGGAGTTCATGGTGAACAAGAAGGGTGAACCTTCGAAAAACGCCGCGAAAGCATGGTTCCTCAAAGGCACTATCTATGCAGCAATCGACACTACAAAAAACAAAGCGTGGAATGAGCTCGACGCCAACGCATTCGCAACAGTAAAAGAGTCATACGACAAAGCTATTGAGCTGGGCGGCAAAGACGCTAAAGGCTATATCAACGATGCGTTTGGCCTTCCGATCCCTAACGAGAACGTAAAGCTTAACCTCGCACAAGCATATTTCAACAAAGCCATTACTGAGTACCAGGATAACAAAGACTACAAGAAGGCTTTCGCGATCACCGAACAAACCCTGTACTTCATCCCGACCGACACTTCAGTTCTCTTGAACGCAGGCGTGTACTTCGGCCCTGCTGCTGAAGAATACGATAAGTCGATCGATTACATGAAAAAGTATCTCGCAGCAGGTGGAAAGTCTCAAGACCCTTACATCATGCTCTTCGGTATCTACCGCGACAGACAAAAGAATTACGACGAAGCTTTGAAGATCGCACAGGATGCTATCAAGAAATTCCCGAACAATTCAGACTTCCCTAAGTACGAGCTCGACATCTTCATCAAGACTAACCGTCTTCCTGATGCAAAGGTGGCAATGGAGAAGCAGGTTAATGCAGATCCTAATGATAAAGAATCACGCTACTATCTCGGCGTGATCAACATGGAGCTTAAAGACAACAAAGAAGCACGCAAGTGGTTCGAAGAAGCATTGAAGCTCGATCCTAAGTATTTCGACGCACACCTCGCAGTTGCCGAGATCGTTTACCAGGATGCAAAAGACGTGAAGAACCAGATGAACCAGCTTGGTATCACTGCAGATGACAAGAAGAAGAGATTCGAACTTGACAAAGTGTATGTTGAGAAACTGAAGATAGCCCTGCCTTATTTTGAGCAGTGCGAAAAGCTCAGCCCGGATGAGCCTAAAGTTCTCGATAACCTTTTGAACATCTACAGCGACCTTGGTAACGAAGCACAGGTAAATCGTATCACCAAGAAAATGAAGGCACTCGGCTTGCTCGACGAGTAATCGTAGCCCTAATGATTTGAAAGCCCCGTGGTACATGATACTACGGGGCTTTTTTATTGTTATTTTTAATGATGATTCAAAAAGGATTCTCCCTCATCCTGGCTGCAATAATCGTAGTCTCATGCCAGCAAAAACCAACATGGAAGAAAACAGACGACGGAGTCGTTGTCGGTAACCTTCGGCTGAACGTTATCGATGACCATATAATCCAGGTCATTGCGGCGCCCGACAGCGCACGTGTTCCGGAAAGTATGATGGTGGTTCCCCAGGAGAAGTCCACTGCAGCATGGGATGTGAAGGAGACCACCGACGGCTTACAGTTGAAGACCGATGAGCTTATCGCAGAAATTTCTTTCAAAGATCTGCACGTGGTTTTCAAAGACACGACTGGCAGCGTTATTCTTTCTGAAACTGCGAACGGTCGCACGCTCGAGCCTTATCAACTCGAAGGCACCACGAGCTATCACATTCGCCAGGTATTCGAGTCGCCCGCAGACGAAGCATTCTATGGGCTTGGCGGTCACCAGAACGGACAGATGAATTATAAAAACGATGACGTTGAGCTGGCCCAGCACAACATCGTTGACGTTGTACCTTTTGTCTACTCCAGCAAGAACTACGGCTTGCTCTGGGACAACTATTCGTTAAGCAAGTTTGGAGATCCGCGGGATTATCAACCACTATCGTCGTTGCAACTGTTTACGCGCGACGGGCAGGCGGGAGGATTATCGGCCGATTATTACGTGGAAGACAAAGTAGTTAAGTCGATCGTGCAAAATGATATTGCAATAGAATATCTCGAGATGCCAGCGTATGATACGTTCCCACAGGATGTTTCGAGGAAAGGAAAAGTAATTTGGGAGGGATCGTTTTCATCGGATGCAGAAGGTGATCACAAGTTCCTCGTATATGCTTCGAACTATTTCAAGGTTTGGATCGATGGGAACATGGTCCTGGACAAGTGGCGTCAGAACTGGAATCCATGGACGAACAAGTTTAAGGTGGCGATGAAGAAAGGGGAGAAGCATACAATAAAGATCGAGTGGCTTCCCGATGGAGGATATATGGCGGTGAAACACCTCGATCCGCTGAAACCCGAAGAGCAATCGAAACTTTCACTATGGTCGGAGGCGGGTGATAATATCAATTACTATTTCATCAAAGGGTCGAATGCTGACGATGTGATTGCAGGCTATCGAAAGCTGACAGGCAAAGCTCCGATACCACCCAAGTGGGCGATGGGATTCTGGCAGAGCCGCGAACGCTATCGCAACCAGAAAGAGCTGGTCGACGTGGTAAAAGAGTACCGTAAAAGACAGATCCCAATCGACAACATTGTGCTCGACTGGCAATACTGGAAGGACCCCGATTGGGGAACACATACATTCGACGAGACGAGATTTCCCAACCCCAAGGGAATGGTAGACGAGGTGCATAAATTAAATGCAAACATCATGATCTCCGTATGGCCGAAGTTCAACAAAGGAACGGCGAGCTACGACGAGATGACTGATAAAGGATTTCTCTTCAAAAGAAATATCGAGAAGGGAAGAAAAGATTGGGTGGGTATCGGATACCAGAACACTTTTTACGATCCGTTCAATGTTGAAGCTGGCAAGCTGTTTTGGAAGCGCATCGACGAACGGCTGAACTCAATAGGTATTGATGCGTGGTGGCTCGATGCAACCGAGCCTGATATGCATTCAAATCTTTCGATCGAGGAGCGGAAGCTGAACATGACGCCGACAGCAATCGGACCGGGAGCAAAATATTTCAATGCATACTCGCTGGCAAACGCCAGGAACCTGTACGAAGGACAACGGGCGTCGACTCCGGGAAAGAGAGTATTCATTTTAACCCGTTCGGCCTACGCAGGGCAGCAGCGCTATGGCGCGGTAACGTGGAGCGGCGACATCGTTTCCAGGTGGAGTGATTTCAAAGATCAGATTGCCACGGGCATCAACTTCTCCCTTTCGGGGATACCATACTGGACAATGGACATCGGCGGTTTTGCAGTTGAGAGAAGGTACTATGAAGCGAAGGGCGAGACCCTGGACGAATGGCGGGAGTTGAATACACGCTGGTTTCAGTTCGGAGCATTTTGTCCCGTGTTCAGATCGCACGGTCAGTATCCGTTTCGGGAGATCTACAACATTGCGGATGCGGGAAGTGAGCATTATAACACAATGGTTAGTTATGATAAGCTGCGTTACCGTTTGATGCCGTACATCTATACGCTTGCGGGCAAGGCATACTTTGATGATTATACTATCATGCGGGGATTGGTTATGGACTTCAACAACGATCCTAAAGTGAAGAACATAGCCGATCAGTATATGTTTGGTCCGGCTCTTATGATTTGCCCGGTTTATGAATACAAGGCACGCAAGAGGGATGTGTACCTGCCGGCCGGAACGGGATGGTATGACCTGGAGACAGCGAAGTTCTATGAAGGCGGGCAGACCATAACCGTAGAGGCGCCCCTGGATAAGATCCCTGTCTTCGTGAAGGCAGGATCTATAATTCCCATGGGGCCCGACATACAATACAGCACGGAGAAAACTGATCCGATAACAATAAATGTATATGCCGGCAAAGATGCGGAGTTCAGTTTGTATGAGGATGAAAGTATCAATTACAACTATGAAGGGAATGCGTTCAGCCTTATACCGTTCATGTACAAAGAAGGCACAGGCGATCTGATGATCGGCCGGCGTTATGGTGAATTTGAAGGGATGAAGCAAGAGCGGCAATTCATCATAAAATGGATCGGGTCACCTGGCCGCACTAAAACAATGCAAGTTACTTACAAAGGCGATGAACTCACGGTACAATAACGCAGTCAAGCTCTTCGATGAGTACAACGCCGCCGACCCGCACGGCAAAGAAGTTCTTTATGCGCAACGCATGAGCGAACGTCTCGAAAAGTTCAAACCGGATGCACCGGAGCACGTCAGGCTAGCGATACGATGTCAGCATATCGGCCGGTGGCAAATACCAAGAAATACGTACCCCAATGGAAAGAAAGGGTACATCGCATGGAGGAACAAACTGAAGGATCATCATGCTGCGATAGCAGGCGGGATACTTGAAAAAGTGGGGTATGACAAGGCAATGATCGATATGGTGCAGGACCTTCTCGAAAAAAAAGACCTTAGAAACAATCCCAATACACAGTTACTGGAAGATGTTGTGTGCCTGGTGTTTGTTGAATTCTATCTTGAAGAGTTTGCCGCGAAGCATGATGATGAAAAGGTGATCGATATTCTTTCGAGGACATTTAAAAAGATGACGCAACATGCAATTGATGTCGCATCGACGTTCAATCTTCCACCACATGCAAAAGATTTATTGAGTAAAGCTGCGTCGCGGTAATAAATATGCCTATTATTACTGCGCCCTGTTTCTCATTTGAAAAGTCTTCTTAAGTATCTAATCTTCCTGCCTATTGTATTGCTGTCGTGTTCACCGTCAGCAAAAGATCAATCAGGCAATTATGAACCTGAGTCAACAAATTCGGGAGGGCCGGATATATCCAAAATCGTGTCTGAGTTCCCTGCATTTGAACTGGACGAACTCGTTGAAGAGATCTCCCAGGAGCAGCTTGCAGATGCAGTTAATGATGGCGAGTCGGCCAACTGGAAGAGAACCACTCCGGAGGATAACCGGCATGAGGTCGCGATCCAGAACAAGATGTCGAGTGACAACCAGGTGAAGTTCATGCTCTTCAGGGCAAGCACCAGGGCATTCGTTGCAGTTCGCCAGGAGAACGCACAGGTATCAACAAACGAAATCTGGGAGTACGTTTATAAACCAAATGGCAACCATCCCGAACGATGGGATCAATACCTGCTCACCGAGTATAAGGTCGACAGTTTCTTTAATGAAAGAGTGATCTTACCTGATGGTATCCGGGGCAAGCGTGCTGAACCATATCTTGATTACGAATTCAATCGCAAGGGCGTAACGATCTCTTTCAGTAAGTGGAGGTTCATGAAGGATCTTGACGGCAACTCGCTGGAACCGGAAGGACCACTCGATCCCGCGCTGATCAAATACAAGTATCATTGGAGCTGGACGGGCGAACGTTTCGTTGAAGAGAAACTTAACGAAGCGGGTTATGACGACGCAATGACGTTTACTGCACAGGTAAATGAAACAGCAACGTCTGGCGATCACAACTGTTCACAGGCGGTTAGTACAAAAAAGGCGGCAACCATCAATGTAGGGGAGTGGATCGAGTTTAGTTTGAGATCCAATGCAAAGGTTGGTGCTAACTGGCAGATCTCTAACGGAAATACAAAAAGCAGAACTGCGTGGGAGGAAAACAACCGCGTGAAGAAATTCAAAGTGCTCGTCGACGATAAGTTTGCCGGTTATGTGATCCTTGCGAATGTTTCAGCATATCAGACATTCAACTTCGCTCCACACTGGCTGAAGGATCCGCCTGATTTCAAAAAGGGCACACGTATCCGGTTTGTGATCGATGAAGTGTATCACGGTACGAAGAACGACGACCCGACCATCTCGCACTTCGTGCCGATCGGCAAGTGCGGCTAGCGCACACGTTTTCAAAAACTAATGCTTGTAAGGCTGAAATACCCTAAAAACGTGATTTTTGTTAAAAACCTACCAATTCCATAGAGTAAATTGGTTTTTGGTCGTCGCGGGGATATATTTACTGGTTATAGAGCATAACGCATACTCATTAGACTCACGATAGTCTTCTGAGTATCTATGCGGCAATAGAAATTAATGGAGTATGGAAAGTTTCAGGACTGAGCTGGAGAACATCGAAAACCCGGTAGTAGCGAAAGACATCATCGATCTTGAGAGAAAGATCAGGTTGTTTCGTGAAGGAAAGATCGACGACGATAAGTTCAGAAGTCTTCGACTGGCTCGTGGCATCTATGGTCAGCGTCAGCAAGGTGTGCAGATGGTGCGTATCAAGTTGCCTTTTGGCAGGATAACGACAAAGCAGATCCGTCGTATCGCCGACATATCGGATGAGTTTGCGAGCAGCAACCTGCACGCGACAACACGCCAGGATATTCAAATTCACTTCGTGAGCCTCGACAGGACACCTGAGCTATGGGCGAAGCTCGAGCAGGACGACATTACAACGCGTGAAGCTTGCGGCAACACAGTAAGAAACATCACAGCGTCGGCTACAGCGGGCATCGATAAAGATGAGCTGTTCGATGTATCGCCATACGCATACGAGATGTTCCGGTATTTCCTTCGCAACCCGATTTGCCAGGAGATGGGCCGCAAGATGAAGTTTGCGTTCTCGAACAACGAGTCGGATACTGCCTATTCATTCATTCACGACATAGGGTTCATACCGAAGATAGTTGATGGTAAGCGTGGGTTTAAAGTGTTGGTGGGTGGTGGCCTCGGGGCAACCCCTTACCTGGCTTTTACGGCTTACGAATTCCTCGAAGAAGACAAGATCATTCCGTTTGCCGAAAAAGTACTGAGGGTATTCGATCGTTATGGCGAGAGGACCCGTCGTATGAAGGCTCGCCTGAAGTTCCTTATTGATGACATCGGTTTTCCGAAGTTCATGGAGCTGGTTGAAGAGGAAAGCCTTGCGATCAACACACATACTTACAAGGTCGACATCGACATACTTCCTGATCCTGAATTGCCTGAGTACGTTCCGTATCACGAATTGGTGCTACCCAACGAGACAAAGTATGCGCGTTGGCATAAGACGAATGTGATCGAACAAAAACAGGAGGGATACTTTGCGGTTTACGTAAAACTTCCGTTGGGAAACCTGTCGTCGGACAAGGCGAGGAAGTTTGCAGATGTGGTTGACACTTACGCCAGCAACGAGCTGCGGATCACAGTAAACCAGGGATACCTGCTTCGTTTTGTAAGACCCGAAGCGTTACGTCATTTGTACAATGCATTGGATCAGCTTGGTTTAGCCGAGCCTGGCTTCGACAGCGTGGCAGATGTTACGGCATGTCCCGGGACTGAATCGTGTAACCTTGGTATCTCGAGCAGCACGGGTATAGCGTTGGCACTAGAGAAGGTGATGGAAGAAGAATATCCCGATCTCATTTACAACTCCGACATAAAGATCAAGATCAGTGGTTGCCCCAACTCGTGCGGTCAGCATGGGCTGGCGAGCATCGGTTATTACGGCAGCACGATCAAAGACAAATCGGGAAGTATTATGCCGGCTCTCGTGGTATTACTCGGCGGTGGAAAGCTGAGAGATGGTGCAGGAATAATTTCCGACAAGATCGTGAAGATACCGAGTAAGCGTGGACCCGATTCACTCAGGATACTTCTGAACGACTACGAAAAGAACGCCGACGAAGGAGAATACTATCACGATTATTTCAAGCGCATGGGAAGTAAGCACTTCTATGCGTTGCTTAAACCGCTTGCTGAAATGTCAACTCTCACCCAGGAGGATTACATCGATTGGGGGGAAGATCATAAGTTTAATCTCCAAACAGCTGTGGGAGAATGTGCCGGTGTGATCATCGATCTCGTGGCGACGCTCTTTTACGATTCACAGGAGAAACTCGATCTCGGACACGCAACCTTACTCGAAGGTCGTTATGCCGATTCGATCTATCATAGTTACAGTGCGTTCATCAATACGGCCAAGGCCTTGCTGCTCACCCAGGATGTTAAGCCCTCAACTCAACACCAGGTGATGACCGACTTCCAGAAGTTATTTGTGGAAGGAGGCCTGATCGATATTGGATCGAACAACTTCAGGGAGTACCTGCTGCGGATCAATAAGAACGAACCGTCGCAGGAATTTGCAAAGAGATTCCTCGCTGACTCAAGCGCGTTCCTTGAACAGGCGTTCGAGTGGCGTAAGGTGAACAAGGTAGCCGTATGAAACGTCCTTCGCTGACGCTGGTAGGAGCAGGCCCGGGCGATCCGGAGTTGCTTACTATTAAGGCTGTAAAAGTTATTCGTTCTGCCGACGTTGTTCTTTACGATGCCCTTGTGTCGGAAGATATACTCGCGCTGATACCACCAGGCATTCCTGCATGGAGTGTTGGCAAGAGGGCTGGCGCTCATTCTCATCTCCAGGAAGACATCAATAGCATCATTGTAAACCTTGCTCACAAGCATGGTCATGTCGTGCGGCTTAAGGGCGGCGACCCCTTTGTGTTTGGGAGAGGTTATGAAGAGATGCATTACGCGGCCCAGCATGGCCTCGCGGTTGCCGTGGTACCAGGCATTTCCAGCGCCCTGGCAGTTCCGGCAAGCGCTAATGTGCCGTTGACTGCGCGTGGTATCAGCGAAAGCTTTTTCGTGATCACTGGCACAACGAAGGAAGGCGGTATCTCGAATGATATTTATCTTGCCGCTCAATCGACGGCGACGGTTGTTATACTCATGGGATTATCGCATCTCGGTGAGATCATGCAGCAATTCGAGAAGGCGGGAAAGTCTACGCTTCCGGCCACGGTGATTGAAAATGGAACGCTGCCAACGTCGCGGTCGGTTACCGGCACAGTTGCAACGATCGAAGATCTTGTTGCGGAGAATAAAATTTCATCGCCCGCGGTTATCGTTGTTGGCAAGGTAGTTGAATGTGCAAACGAGATCCAATCGCTCACGCGTGAACAACCTGTTTCCGATATTCGTAAAGCTTGAATCACTTACTACGCTGATCGTCGGTGGTGGTAATGTAGGTCTCGAAAAGATCTCTGCTATTCTTAAGAACAGTCCAAATGCACCGGTGATCCTGGTATCGCGAACGATACATCCGGAGATAAAAGCACTCGCCATCAAACATCCAAATGTCGAACTGATCGAGAGAAATTTTCGTCTCTGGGACCTGTGGAGTGCTGACATTGTTCTGCTTGCCACCAACAACCGCGAGACCAATCAATCTATTCTGAAGTTTGCGAAGGGCAGGGGACTCCTCGTGAATGTTGCAGACACGCCCGACCTGTGTGACTTCTATTTGGGATCGGTTGTCACGAAAGGAGAATTGAAAGTAGGCATCTCGACCAACGGAAAATCACCGACCATCGCGAAACGCTTCAGGGAGTTCCTGGAGGAAGCTATTCCAGAAGATACGAACGAACTGCTCGACAACATGAATGGCATCCGTGAAAAAGTGAAAGGAGACTTCCAGGAAAAAGTGAAGGTGCTTAACGAGGTGACGAAGTCGTGGCTCGGAAAGCCGGGTAAATGAAGTCCTGTAAGAGTTTGCCCGGGTGATTCGGGATATCCCATTTATTGTAGTTCCCTGCCGTTGTCACAACCACCAAATTCAGTTCTTTATTAAAAAAGATCCGTTGATCGCCATTACCCACGGCGACAACCATTGGGTATGGATCGTTCCACATCCAGAACTGGTAGCCATAGCCACCGTCTTCGCCGCGATTCACGTGCTTTGTGAACGATGCATCGACCCACTCTTTTGAGAGTATCTGTTTGCCATTCCATGACCCGCCATTGTAATACAACAGGCCGAACTTCAAAAGATCGTAGGGACGAAGTCGAACACCCGATGCGGCAGCGGGCATAGTCGTGGCAGGGTAGTGTATCCATTCGAAGTTTGAAATGCCAAGCGGGCCGAACAGATTTTCTTTTGCAAACTCGTCGACATCCTTTCCGCTCACTTTCCTGATGATAGCCGCAAGAAGTTGAGTTGTTCCTCCATTGTATTTCCATACGACGCCCGGGATTGTGTCCATTTCACGGCTCAGTACAAACTCAACGGGGTTGGAAGCATTCGCCATGAGGACCTCGCTGTTCTCTGGATTATCGTAGGGAACGTCTTCGTTCCAGTGCAGTCCTGATGACATCGTTAGTAAATGTTCGAGCGTCAACTTCGCGCGATCACCAGTCTTGTATTTTTCAAACTCGGGAAAGAAGTCGAACACACTTTGATTAACATCTTTCAGTTTGCCCTGTGCTATGGCTATGCCCACGCAGGCCGACACTACGCTTTTCGAAATACTTCGGATATCGTGAAGAGTCTCTGAGTTAAAAGTCACCTCACCAATCGGGTCGCCCCAATTCTCGTCTTTGCCCTTGAAGTACTCTTCATAAACGAGTTTGCCTTCGCGGGCAATCAAAACACTGTGAACATTCGAGTACTCATTATTGCGGATAGCGGTTGTCATCTTTTGCAGCGTTGCCGTATCGGCGTCCACCGACTCGGGGGTGGCACGTGGGATATCCTGAACAAGTGCAGGCCTGGAACAGGAAATAGCGACCAAACTGATAATTATAGCGATGAAAACTCTCATGGTTCCAAAATAGTATTTTAACTTATACCGTTAGCAAGATATCCATGGATAGAAACGAATTCCTGAAAAAACTGGGGCTAACGACAATGGTCATGCCCTTGTTCTCGGCGTGCAGCAAAGACGACGATCCGACCGACGTCGACACCTCTAACAACAACGGTGCATGTAACACAACACCCTCTGAAACCGAAGGGCCATTCCCCACAAAGAACCCGGCTACGCTGGCGTTGGGCGACATCACATCGGACCGAACCGGTGTGCCTATGGTAATAGCAATTGTTGTAAAAGACAAGAACGATAACTGCACGCCTTTGCAGGGAGCGATCGTCGACATTTGGCATTGCGATAAAGACGGAAACTATTCGGAGTATGGAGGCTCAGGCATGCAGTCCGCCAATTATTCATCCGTGCATTTTCTTCGCGGGCGACAGACAGCCAACTCGCAAGGGGCAGTAGGTTTCGGAAGTATTTTTCCGGGCTGGTATTCGGGGCGTGCGCCACATATTCACGTACACGTTTATAATCCTTCGGGGAAAACTTTGCTCGTTACACAGATCGCATTTCCTAAAGAGGTGTGTGATAACGTGTATACAAATTCGAACATTTATTCATCAAGAGGCAGGCAGGATACGACGAATGAAAGTGATAATGTGTTCAGGGATGGCGTTATAAATGAACTTGCTGTTGTAGAAGGAAGCGTGGGCGGCGGATATACATTAACTCACACAATTGTGGTAGAAGCATAAACCGATGCAATACAAATTCCTGCCTACCCTGGTAGCTTTATTACTGACTACCGTTTGCTTTTCTCAACCCAAAGGCAAACTCTTTATCATCGGCGGGGGCTCACGTCCCGATGCCATGATCGCGCGGCTTATCAAGGAGTCGGGGATCGATAAAGGTGGGTACGGGATAGTCCTGCCAATGTCGAGTGCAACCCAGGACTCTTCGGTCTACTATGCCAATGAAAAATTCATTGCGCAAGGGTTTACGTTGAAGGGGGTGTTCTTCACTAAACCGGCGCAAGTCAACAAACAAAAAACAGATTCCGTAAGGAACGCAAAACTCATATACATCACGGGTGGCGACCAGGTAAGGTTCATGGGAATTGTTGGCGGCACACCTGTAGAGGCAGCAATCCTGGAAGCCTACAGGAACGGGGCAACCATCGCCGGTACGAGTGCCGGCGCAGCGGTAATGAGCAAGATCATGATCACAGGCAATCAACTGAAACATCCCGACTACGAATCTACATTCTCGTCGATCGAAGAAAAGAACCTCGAAACATCACGCGGGCTCGGGTTGCTGGAGAACGTGATAGTCGATCAGCACTTTCTTGCCAGGAGCAGGCATAATCGTTTGATCACCGCGGTGATCGAGTTCGACAACGTGATGGGTGTGGGTATAGACGAATCGACAGCCATACTGGTTGTTGGCAAGGATGCAGAAGTCATTGGGGACGCACAGGTGATCGTACTCACCAACCCAACGCAGTCGAGGCGAAGCGTGAATGGTATACTTGGTGCGAAGGATCTTCGGATGACCGTTTACCTACCCGGAGATCACTTCGCACTTCCGAAGTAACTATTTCTTTTTCAGCACGATCTGCTCCGACTGTTTGGCAATGATCAGGGCATAGAACTCACGAAGGTTTGGATAAGAATCCTGCGTGAACAGGCTTCGGTTGATGTACAGTCCGCTTGTAAGGTTCACTGTATTTCCGGCCTGGCTGAGGTTGTAGATGTACTTCGCCGCACCTTCGGGCAGGTTGATGACCTTACTGGGAGGAAGCTCCTCAACGACATAACCGTCGGGAATTGTGAATTTCACCATGTACATCTCTTCAAACTGGTTTCCAAAGTCGACCGGGTACTGACGGCTCTCAGACTTAAATGGGTTTTCCTGTTCACGGGCAACGATAAAAGGGTTGAAGTAGAGGGTCTGCGCGCTGGCCATACCAACCTCATTTACAGATAGATCGTGAATTTCTTTAAAGGGGAGATTGATATCAGCAGCATTCTCAAATTTACTGTTTGACACTGTCCACATCGGGTCGTTACTGTATTTTTTCAGGTACTCCGACTCACCCTTTACATGATATTGACGACGGGCGCGCACCGAATGGTATCCGATCTTATCGATCTTCAATGTGCCATTTACCTCGCCGGCTTCGGTCAGCTTCAGATCTGCAGTGTAAACGGTTCTCGACTTAACCGAAGGATTAAGGCTTATCCAGTTAGGCGGACCATCCGACACTATCAGGCCGCTGCCGTTGAGACATCTTTCAGGCAACACTCCGAAGGGAAGGAGGCGGTCGGTAGCATCGAGCAGGAATGATTTGGTGCCGATCTTCACCAGGCAAACAACATAATTGAACTGTGAAGAGATCGGGATATTTTCACGAACGAATCCGTGGTCACGTGTGCTAAGCAGGACAGGGTTTACCGCGATACCGGCCTTGTCGAGCATACATGCAAGTAACAGGTTGATCTCGGCCGAAGATCCCTTCTTTTGATCCATCGTTTTACGTGGCGTATTGCTCGCATATCTTGCGTTCCTCTCGTCCCACAGAACAGTGCGTTTTACGTGTTCATAAATAGCAACAGCCTTTTGCTCGTCGTTGGTGGCACTGGCCGTCAGTGCTGCGACATCATCTTTCAAACCTGCGTTACTGTTAATCGACTCTTTCGCTTCTTGCCAGTAGGCTGTGTTAATGTCCTCCCAGCTTCCCATATACTGTTTCATGCCAGAGCCCGGGAAGTTAGTATAGGCAAGCTCGAAGTTGATCTTGGAAATATAATCGTTGGTGGTGGTGATATATGGTTCTTCCTTGAAGGCAGGAACGTCTTTAGTAGCCCAGCGGAAATTCTCTTCCCGGTAGTCGAGAGTTTGGGTTCCCACAGAAGCCTGGCCCGAATAGTTACGATTGTCTTTTTGAACGGTGAATGTTACGGATGTGCTCTTAGTGCTGTTCTCATTTACTGTGAGGCCAATATATCCCTGCATATATTTCTGGTAGTTGAAATACTCGGGGATACGTGCGCGGTATTCGCTCCAACGTATCGGTATGTCCGACTGAAATTCCCAATCCTGAAAGTTGAACAGGAAATCGGATTTAACGCGATAAGTGTATTCGATCACGGAACCTTCTTTAACGTTGGTCCATGCACCTTTCATAAAATCCACATTCTGGTCATACTTCTCCTTCATGAAGTTGTCGTTCTTTACTTTAGTCTCGACGATTTTTCCGTTCTCGAGATTGTAGGTAACTACTTTGAGCCCGGAAAGTCTTTCTTCTGCACCACTGGAATTGTGATACAGCGGTATCATGAATTCGGCATGCTTGGTGCCTCCTGGCTTTAGGATCTTTACCCGCTTGATGCGCTCGAAGTTTATTTGAAAGCCTTCGGATGCATTATATTCAATAACAGATTCGCCAAAGTCGGCGAGAACAACTGCTTCCGCACCGGAGTCGAGCGGATAGATCTTCATCTTCATGTCTTCCATGGGGATGTCTCCAAACTTGATAGGGGCTTTTTGAGCCAGCGCGGAAATGCACAGCATAAAGATGCCGGCAAACAGGCCTAAGGTGTTTTTCATTAAGTGGGGCGGTTGGGTAAAACAAATTAAACGCGAAAGCCCGAGAGTTACAATACTCCTAAAGGGGTATGCTACTTAGTCTGGAGTTTGATGTTAGAAGTTTGAAGTTTCGCTGGCGCGAGGGGAAGGGCGAATAATTTAATGCCTATCGCATTGAAAATAGCGTTGCGGATGGCGGGCGCGATCCCCAGGATAGGTGTTTCGCCGGCACCGGCGGGAGGGATATCCTTTCGGTTCACCATCACGATCTCGAGTTGTGGAATGTCGCTAAAGCGGGGCACGCGATATTTCGACATCTGTCCATTGAGGATCTTTCCGTCTTTGAAATCCACCTGCTCAAACAGTGCTCCGCCCATTCCCTGGATGATCGAACCCTGTATCTGGTTCTCCAGGTGATTTGGATTGATGATCCCGCCACATTCAAAAGCTCCTACCACACGAAGTACTTTCACGTTGCCATCATTGTCGACGCCAACTTCGGCGCACGTCGCGATGTAGCTTGCCTTTTCCGTGCCGCAGGCAATGCCCACACCGTTTCCTGGTTTGCTTGCTTTACCGGTCCAGCCGAATTTCTTTGCGGCAGCCTCGAGTACATCTTTCATCCGTTGTTCTCCAAGGTTCTTCAATCGAAACTCGAGGGGATCGATCCTGGCGGCGACTGCGAGATCGTTGATCAGACATTCGCGGGCAAATGTATTGGCCGTTGCTGCAAGTCCACGGTAAGATCCCTGTCGAAGAGGAGAGTCCATCGGGTGAAACTCGATCTTCTTTGCCGGTGATTCATACGGACAGTCTATACCTGACGGGCCTGAATTCAGATTATGAAACTCCCATGACTTCAACATGCCGTTCTTATCGATACCTGCTTTGATATCGATTACCCCGGCAGGACGGAAGTAGGCCCAGGTAAATTCTTCTTCGCGCGACCAGTTTACTTTGACGGGCTTGCCTGCTGCCTTCGAAAGACGCGCAGCTTCGATACCCGCTTCGCCAGTATGCTTGCCGCCATAACCGGAGCCTGTGTCGGGTTGGATAACTCTGACTTTTTCTTTGCTGATGCTGAAAATTTCTGCGAGGTCCTCCTGTACACCGAATGGCACCTGTGTGCCGGTCCAAACGGTGAGTTTGTCTCCTTCCCATTTGGCGAGGCCGGCGCGCGGCTCGAGTGGAACGTGCGCGATGTAGTCTATAAGAAATGTCTGCTCGATCCTGATGTCCGATGATTCCAGCATCTTATCGACATCACCACTTATTTTCGCATTTCCGTTCTTTGAATTCTTACGGATGTAATCGAATATTTCTGCCCGCGATGGCTGTGCTGTGGTGTTCCACTTGGCGTCGATTGCCTTCAGTGCTTTCTCGGCCGTCTTCCTGTCGGGGGCGGTAACGCCGATAAAGTCACCATCCTGGACAACGGTAACGCCGGGTATCTGTCTGGCTTTTGAAACATCGGCGGATACAAGCTTCGAGCCATACGACGGAGCACGAAGAACCTTCCCGTACAACATGCCATCGAGCTTCATGTCGGATGTGTACTTGTGCTTCCCGGTTACAAACGAGGCGCCGTTTACTTTTGGCACCGATGTGCCAGCGATCTTCCACTTTTCAATTGGAGTAACAACCACTTTCTCGTCGACGGGTTTCACAAACGTTTCTCCCTTCGTGAGCTCGCCGATGTTTATAGATCTTCCAGCCGAACGGTCTTTTACAAAACCGCCTTCAACGTACAAATTACTTCTGTCGGCTTTCCACGATGTGTTGGCCATGTCGATCAATACCTCGCGGGCGGTTGCTGCGGCTTTTCGCAACGAGGGTCCCATGTAGGGGATCGAACGGCTGCCGAATGTTCCGCGGTCGTATGGTGTAAGGTCGGTATCGCCCATCACCATAGTTATCCTGTCGACGCCGGTGTTGAGTTCTTCGGCTACGATCTGGGCAAGGGATGTCCTGATGTTTTGTCCGACCTCGGCTTTGCCTGTGAAGACGGTGATCGCGCCGTTTGCGCCCACGTGTATCCACGACGACAATTGATCTTCCGGCGACGCGAGCACATTCTCCGATGCGGCAAGTACGCGATCGAATGTAAATGTTACCGCGATCCCGCTTCCGAGAAGCTGGAGGAACTGCCGGCGTTTTATCGTCGATTCGTTAAACATTCGATGCCTC
>DASRSO010000196.1:0-15632 GCA_035656375.1 Cyclobacteriaceae bacterium
TAGTCGGCAGTCCGATCGTCATCGGGGGATTTCATCATGCGAAGTTTGAAAACAGGGGAGTGGTTGTGAATTATGAGCCTTATAACCTGATCCGGTACACCCACCTAAGTTCCATCTCCAGGCTTAAAGACCTTCCTGAAAATTATACCGTAATCACTTTCACCCTTGAGCCTTGCGACTTACATACTTTGTTGACAACCCACGTTGAAGGCTTCGCCAACGAATCAATTTATAAACACCTGAATCTTTACTGGCTAACTACGCCCACGGTGATCAAGACCCTGGTTGAGGGAAGACTTCAACCGCGTTAGCTCTCCAAGCATCTTTGTCTCACGCACCTGTTCGATCATACCGAACGACTCTGCAATTCTCGCAACCTCAAAGTTCAGAGTATCTATCTCTGTAGGCTGTCCTGCGCGGATATCCTGGAGTGTCGAAATGAGTTGGCCATCAGACGACTTGCTGATCAGCAACAAATTCCCGATCACGTCGTCTACATCCAGGTCGACGCCCTTCTTCCGTGCGATCAGCGAACACTCTTCCACCACTCGTCTCGCCAATCCCAACGCCTCCTGGTTTCGATGAAAGACGCCGTTGTCAATTTCCAGCAATGGACAGATCGAATTGAACGCACAATTGATGATGGCCTTTCTCCAAATCAGGTACTCAATCTTTGCTTCGGTTCGAAACTGGAAGTACACTGTTGTCAGATCCGCGACAATCTGTTGTAGCTCTTTTTCACTCCCTTTCATTATTCCCACCGGGCACGGCGATACAGGCTTGAATCGAACACCTGTTGCACCGAGATTTTGACTCGTAACGAACAACACGCATCGGTAGACAGAAGGAAAGTCGTTGTCGAGGAAGGGTTGTTCAACTCCCAAACCATTCTGCAAGATCACCAACGGGGAATTACCGGTTTTTCCTCTCAGTGCTTCGGCAACTTCACGATTACCGAACGACTTGTTGGTGACCACTACGATACCTCGTAACTCTTTCGTTGCCCGTAGCGAGCTCACTTCAACCTCTGCGTTCAGAACATCCGAATTGCTGAGCGTGACCTCGAACTTTTCCGGGTGAGAGGGTTCATTGTGAACACTACCACGCAGAACAACTACATCTTTTTTGTTCAGTTTCAGGAAAACAGCAAGGGCTTTCCCGATCGCACCACGACCAATTATGTAAATCATGTCGTAAAAATGTGGCGCAGTACATCTTTATAACAGATGCAATTTTGATTTTTTTGACCGTATCAGTTCAGTGACTGCAACCAGCCTTCGATAAACTTCGCCACATCCTGCCAACCGGGTTCGCCACAGATGAAGTGACTCTTGTCGGAGAATTCTTTGTAGTCGACTCTTCCTGCCGAAGGCTTGTAGCGCCTTGCGATCTTGCTCGTGAGGGCGGGAGAGAAGATGGTATCCTTTCCACCTGCTATGAACAGGAGTGGCACATGTGGTTTGCTGAAGTCAACATTCGAGAATGATTTCAACACAGTGTCGCGTCCTATCTTCCTGCTTTCGGGAACTGCAACGGCATCAAAAGCCCTGTCGGCCTGGAAGTCGGAGATGGTGTTGAAGAAGGCTTTCTTATACCATTCCCTTGTACCCATGTAGGCACTATTGCCGGAGAAGAAATTGATTGCCGGCCACACGATCTTTACTGTCGAAAGCGGAGCGATAATATTTTTTGGAGGTGCGCCGTCGATGCTTACCCCGGCAACTGCTTTACCCATCTCGACCAGCTTCATTACCGCGAGTCCTGCCATTGAGTGACCGATAACGATAGGTTTCTCGGGCAACGTGTCGATCAGCTTCGCGACGTTCATTACAACGTCTTCGAAACCGGTCTTTGTCAGGTCGGGGTGAATGTTCTTGCGGAGCTCTGCGGGATCTCCGGAGTGACCGGGATTAGCGGGGGCATGTACGGTGTATCCCAGCTCTTCAAAAAATTTTTTCCATTCGTTCCAGCTGGTATTGTTTACGAACATACCGTGGATCAAAACGATTGTGCGTGACTTTGTCATAACTTTTTTTGTTTTTGATTACATGACAAAACTGCAACGGAACCGGCCTGGATCTCTTTAACCGAAGTTAAAATCGGTTACCGCTCCGAAAGTCTTTTTCGGATCCGGCTCAGCGATGGCCCCTGGATGCCCAAATACGAGGAGATATGGTACAGCGGCACTGTATTGAATATTTCGGGGTGGCGGTCGACGAGGTCCAGGTATCGTTCTTCCGGGGTCTTAAACATGAATCCTTCTATGCGGGTCATCACAACGTTGAAGGCCTCCTGAGCGAGCACACGCCCGAAAGTTTCCCACCGGTGCGAGCGATTGTACAAAGCCAGCAGGTCGGTTATGTGTATCTGGATGACCGTCGAGTCGGTCAATGCCTGCGTGTGATAGTCGCAGGGGATCTGGTTGATGAAACTTTTGAACGTAACAACAAACCCGTTGGCGGAATAGAAGAACACGTTCTTCTCTTCGCCGGTCTTTGCATCTACGATGTAGGAACGGAATACACCGTCGAGCACAAAGCCCATGTATTTACACACGTTCTTTTGCTGGTTATAATACTCGCCTTTTTTATAGGTTACGATCTGCCATGCAGGAGCTGAGAGTTCAAATTCCTGCTTCGACAGGCCAGCTACGTGCGACAGGGCTACGGATAGTTTTTCGAGGTTGTTCATGCTGCAATTACGAATTCATTCCACCCGATGACCATGCTGGCTATACAAAGTATGATGAACAGGACGGCCAATGCCTGGTGTATCCATTCTTCCTTTCTATTCGTTACGACGACCGATCCAAGAGTGGCGATCAATACAAGTTGAACGACCTGATCTTTTATACCGTAACCGCGCAAGAAGAAATTTTCGATGAGTGAATGCACCGGCAGAAAAACCATGAACAGGTAGATCTTCCGGAAGTTCTCGAAGAAGAACGCTTTCAGGTCAAAAGGAACAGGCGTCCATTTGATGGGAAAGAGAATCCGCGCAAGTATGTAAAGATTGACCGGGTACAGGATAATGAACAGGAACATGGGAAGGTTCCACGAGGTATTGTTTCTCAACGCATAAGTTGCCCACCAGTCCTGTATGTGGATTACGAAGATCAGCAAGATGAGCACCATGTGCGGCCAGTAGAGCTTCACGTCTTTCCACCGCAATACAATGGAAGCGATACCCGTAATGAGTTGGGTAATGCCCATCCCGAGAATTATGGATGTCAGGACTACGACGTATTCGAAGGGCGAAAGCATCGTTAGAGGTTTACCAAATGTATTATAAATTAGGTCAAATTTATGCCTGCTCTTAATCCTGACTCCTGGCTGACGTCGTACGGTGACTACCTGTTCTCGTATTGTATGATTCGCGTCAATCACCGCGAAACTGCGGAGGACCTTGTGCAGGAGACGTTGATTTCCGCATTCCGGTCAAAAGATTCGTTTAAAGGTGAGAGCTCCGAAGCCACGTGGCTGGTAGCTATTCTCAAGAACAAGATCATCGACCACTACCGTAAGAGAGACGTGCTGAAGGATGTGCAGTATTACCTGGAGTCTACTGAAGAGGACTTTTCGAAGAATTTCTTCGATGCCTCCAACGGGCACTGGTTGCGCGACGCTGCCCCGGCAGATCTTAATATAGAACAGGGGGAATTCGAGAAGATTTTGCTCGGTTGTGTTCACAAA
Source organism: Cyclobacteriaceae bacterium (assembly GCA_035656375.1). Classification (GTDB taxonomy): domain Bacteria; phylum Bacteroidota; class Bacteroidia; order Cytophagales; family Cyclobacteriaceae; genus ELB16-189. The sequence continues at coordinate 3,693 of DASRSO010000196.1, forward strand.
ATGCCTCCGAAGCTGGTACCGGTTTTTATAGCCAAATTCTTCGATGAAGAAGATTCTGAAACGATCTGTAAGGTTCATAACATTTCCTCGTCTAACTACTGGGTTATCATTCATCGTGCGAAGGTACTGGTGCGTGCATGCCTGGAAAAAAATTGGTTTAAATGATCTACCTGTTTTCTAAAACAGTCTACAACTGCAAACAGGCAACTCTTTTGTCGATCAAAAAGGAGGAGGGAAAGATCTCGTTTGTCGAGTCGTTAAAGCTCCGATATCACCTGATGTTCTGCGACCCCTGCCGGCAGTTTATTGCCCAATGGAACAAGATCACCCCCACCGGGGTACCCACTTTTAAATTATCGGAGGAGGCAAAAGAAAGAATTCAGAAAAAACTATTGTAAGGTCCGGGCGATGTTATCGTCTAACGCTCAAAACAGACAATAACCTCATGAAACATTTCTTTACAGGACTCCTGTTCGTTGTGATTGCAGCGTATGCCCAGGCTCAGTCCAGATATTTTAACACCGACGGTGTCGCGATACGTGGGTACGACCCGGTGGCTTACTTTACAGAGAACAAACCCGTTGAAGGCTCGAAGAATTTTAGTTATAAATGGGATGCTACAGAATGGCACTTCAAAGACCAAAAAAACCTCGAAGCCTTTAAAGCAAATCCCCAAAAGTATGCACCGCAGTTTGGCGGCTGGTGTGCCTACGGTGTGAGCGAAGATCACAAATCGCCTACAGAAGCCGACGCGTTTACAGTAGTTAACGACAAGTTGTACCTTAACTACAACACAAAAGTGAAAGAGCTCTGGAGTAAAGACAGGGACGAGCGCATCAGGAAAGCAGAAACCAACTGGGTGGGTTTACAACAGGAAAGTCAGTTGAACCTGGAGGATGGGCTCGCTATCGAGGGATATGACCCAGTTGCATACTTCACATCCAAAAAAGCTGTTAAAGGAAAGAAGGATTTCCAGTTCCAACATCACGGCGGCAAGTACTACTTCTCTTCGGCTGCAAATCGCGATGCCTTCTCTAAAAACCCATCGATGTATGAACCGCAATACGGTGGCTGGTGTGCTTATGCGATGGGCGAAACAGGGGAAAAGGTTGAAATAGATCCGGAGACATTTAAGATCCTCGATGGTAAGTTGTATCTTTTTTACAATGCCTATTTCAACAACACCCTGCCCAAATGGAATAAGGACGAGGCGAACCTGAAGGGAAAGGCCGATAAGAACTGGAAAACTATAATCAATAAATGAAAAAGGTCATATCAATAGTCTTAAGATTGATCGCCGCATTCATCATGATCCAGACCCTGTGGTTCAAATTCACGGGTGCGGAGGAGTCGGTTTATATTTTCAGCCAGGTTGGCATTGAGCCATGGGGGAGGATAGGGACGGGCGTTGCCGAATTGATCGCTGCAGTTCTGTTGCTCATCCCGCGCACGATCATTTTCGGAGCACTGATGGCCATTGGTATCATGTTGGGTGCGATCGTTACACATTTATTCATCCTGGGTATTGAAGTGAAGGGCGATGGCGGGCAACTTTTCGCTTACGCGCTGATCGTGTTAGTAGCGAGTGTTATTTTGGTTTTTCTTCACTTTGACCAGGTACAACAAATAAAAAAATCCCGGGTTTAAGTCCGGGATTTTTTATTGTGATCTAAGGATCTGTTACTCAGTTCCGAAGTTATTACTTCAGTTTCATCGCAACCGGATCCCACTTAATGATCTTCTTTTCGAGATAGCTGTCGTTACAAGCGAGGGCTGGCGCCGCTGCCCTGAAGCCAAACTCTGCGTCTTCAACAACGGGTTTGTTTGAGCGGACGGCGTCGAAGAAGTTTGTGAAGTGATCCAGGTGATCGCTGTAGCCGTCTGGCGCCTTGAACACGATGTCGTCTTTCTTCTTTCTCTTCTTCTGTTCGGCGGTCCACTTAGCATCGTATTCCTTCTGCATTTCTTCCTGCATGCTCTTCGAGAATGTGAACACCGAGTCGTAACCGCCGAAGCCGGGAGCCTCAGGCATAAGACTGTGTTTCACGGTGAGATTATTGTTGTCGAGTTCGATAACCCCTTCCGAGCCGACGAGTTTGATCGATTGCTGTCCACCTGTACCACTGATGAAATTCACTTGAAGTGTCAATTGATACGCAGGATGTTCTTTGCTGTCGGGGTATTGCATTACACCTGCCATTACATCGGGCAGGTTGCGGCCATCTTTCCAGTAGCTGAACTGTCCTGTGCTCACAATGGTTTCAGGGCCCTTGGAATTGGTAATGAAATGCACGCCACTCAATAAGTGAATGAACAAGTCGCCGGCAACACCGGTACCAACTTCTTTGAATGCGCGCCACCAGAAGAATTTCTTCGAGTCGTATTGCATCTTGCCTGTTGCTTCAATGAACTTGTCCCAGTTCGTTGTCATGGCGTTGGCATCTTTGGGAATGGTATACTCCCATGCGCCGATCGAGCTCTGGCGATCGTATACTGCATTTACCATGTTGAGCTTTCCGATCTCGCCTGCTGCCAGGAGCTCTTTAGCTTTTGCATAACCGATGCTGCTCACGCGCTGGCTTCCCACCATGAATACTTTGCCCGATTTCTTTGCGGCGTCCATAACGGGATAACCTTCGCTGATCTTGTAGACCATTGGCTTTTCGCAATACACGTGCTTGCCTTTTGCGAGCGCATCCAGTGCAATGCGAGCGTGCCATACGTCTGTTGTACAGAGGAGGATGGCGTCAATATCTTTTCTGTCGAGGAGTTCTTTGTAGTTGGTTGTTGTGAAGAGCTCCTTACCGTGAGTCTCTTTTGCATTGTCGATCCTGCCTGTGTACAGATCGCAGATCCCGGCAAGCTCAACTCCAGGTACTTTAAGAGCGGTGTTCAAATCGAAATGCCCTTGTACGCCGTAACCGATCACGCCAATACGAACTGTGTCGTTCGCGGTGATCTTTCTTTCATATGTTAAAATGCGTTCTTCAGCTTTTTGCTTTGCTGCAAGCGACGACAATGGAACGGCTCCCAATGCCAGGCCGGTAGCACCTATTTGCTGCAGGAATTTCCTCCTGGAGCTTGCGGAATCCTTTTTCATGAAGAAAATTAGTTTGGTTAATTAGTCTTTAAGCTAGAAACAAATTTCCAGATTACGAGGTGTATACGTACGAACGGCACATTTATTATGCCAGAAAACCTATACTGTTTTAAAGTCCAGCTTGTCTTCGGAGATCTCGCTCACATACTCAATTCGAAGCTGATCGATCTTCTCCTGGAAATATGAATAGATCTGTTTCGAGTTTTTCTCGGCGGCGTCCTTGTTCGAAAAGTCAGCCTTCAGATATCGCGACAGTGAAAAAAGTGTGCGGGGGAATTCATATATCACGAGGAGGTCGCCCTGCACTTTTGCCCTAAGCCAGAACGGTTCGCTGCCGGTTTGCTCACGAACATAAATTATATCCGCATTTCGCTCTACTGAATTGCTGTATGCCGAGAGTGAAGCAAGCGTGGCAGGCATTCCAATCTCGACACGAATATTCGCAGTATCGAAAGTTCTTACAGTATTGTCGGGAAATTGAAAGTCGACGGGAGCTTTCGACCTAAGGAGCTTGCCCAGTCGCCCGGTGAAGTTCATGAAGTATCCTGTTGCGAGAATTTCTGCAAGCGATCTTTTATAGGCACGCACGTTCTCGATATAAAAAAGGAATGCAAGAACAATCGAGACTCCAACACCTATGCCGACGGCGATCCAGATGTTGGTAAAAAGATTTGGTGCAAGTCCATTGAGATAACCTCCGTAAGTGCCCGCGGTGGGAACGACAGAGTAGAACATGTCTTTGATGGAGAAAAACTTAAGGCTTAGAGGCATAGCCTTAAGTTAATAAAAAAGGGCTCCAAAAATTGAAGCCCTTTTTCTCAAATATTTACAGACCCTTAAACCGTCTTCGGAACATGTTTGGTCATGTCTTCCGATTTGAGGCGAATGATCTCTTTGTCGATGCGGAACAGGCCGCCATCTTCGGTGCCGATAATGTCGAACAGTTCGAGGCAACGACGGGCGGTTTGCTCTTCTTCGAGTTGTTCTTCGAGGAACCACTGCAGGAATTTATTCGTCACGAAATCTTTAGTCTTGTGACAGTTATCGACGATGTTGTTGAAACTGTGTGTAACCGAGATCTCTTGTTCGAGAGCTTTGGTCAACACGTCGCGAAGGCCTTCGAAGTGATGTTCGATCTTTGTTACTTCGGGAACCGTTGGCTGTGCACCGGCATCGATCATGTAGTCGAATATCTTAAGCATATGGCCTCGCTCTTCGGCAGATTGTTTCTTAAAGAAATCGCCGCTTCCATTAAGACCTTGAGTATAGCACCACGATGCCATGGCAAGGTAGTTTGCTGACGACTGGGATTCCATTGCGATCTGGCGGTTAAGCAACTCGGCAATGTTCTCCTGTAGAGAAGTCTTCAGTCTTATAACAGATGTATTTGTGCTCATATAACAAAGTTAAAAATTAGAGTGATCATCAATACGATCACTTCGTTAAACGCACCAATTTGGAATAAGTCTAGATTTTTATTCCCTTCCTTAGCAGGAGGTCTTCGAGCTTGAGAAGGAACATCTGGTGTCCGTAAGCTTCGCGAAGCGCTGAGAACTCCTGGAGTGAAAGGGTAGCTGTTATACCAGTGCTCGTGAGCGGAACCCTAACGACATCATAACGACTGTCGGTGCTTAACAGGAAGTGTTCGATGTCTTGTCCCACTAAAAAGCTCATGGTGTGGAGGAACTCGCAAACATTTTGCCGAACAGGCTCGCCGTTTACATCAAGCACGAAACGTCCGGATTTCCGGTCGTAGTCGAGGGTGATGGGCTTTGAAACGACTGCCTCCATGATGGTAGTTGGGCAAATATAGCTCTATTTAGAATTGATCCAAATAAAAAAGCCCGCGAAGTGGTAACTTCAACACATGATGTGGCGCCGTGGTCTGGGATACCTTACAGGATTGCTGATTTTGTGCAGCTGCTCCTGGTGGGAGGACGACGTACTCCACGTACCGCCCACACCCGAATTCACATCCGCCGACCAGCTCGACCGCATCGCACTCACAGCAACTGATGCCGGCGACAAATTCGTCTACTCCTGGAGCTCCAGCACACCAGTAACCTTTTTCCCCGACCCCAACAACAAGCTCATATCATATTTCAAGATCCCGGAGACCTCGGTGGGCGCGAATGCCGACGTTACACTTGAAGTCTCTCACAAGAAACGCAAGAAGTCATCGACGTTGACTGTAAACGTTCCCGCCTTCAGCCTGATCCGAAGCTATGGCCTGGGACAGGTTTCGGTTGCAGAGCACAGTAATAACGTCAACTACGATTGGTACATCGATCAAAAGACGGGCACCTATCCTGCCGTCGATTGTGGACCAACGTCGGTTACCATGGCGATCAAATGGTATAACAGAAATTTCACGGGAACGCCGGCTGCCGCCCGGAGCCTGTATCGTCCCGATGGCGGCTGGTGGTTCGTAAGTGATATCGGTGCTTACCTGGTTGGCAATAACGTTCCGAACTACGTGATCTCTTTAACAAGTGTGAATGACCTGAAGGGCGAACTCGATAAAGGGAACATTATGATCCTTTGCCTCGACATGTACTATGTTTCGGGTGAAAGCAAGCCGGAATACCACATCAACAAATTTTATAAAACAGCTGCGCCCGAATGGGGACACTTCATTGTAGTGAAAGGATACAAGGAAGTAAAATTGAACGGCGTGAAAACGTTGTACTTCGAAGTCAACGATCCGTTTAGCCAGGGTGTTTCCTATGCCGACAATGCGTTGAAAGGAAAAGACCGGTACTACCTGGGTGCAGATCTCATTCTTGCCGCCGGCAAATGGTGGAAGTATGCGATCGTTATCACGAAGAACAATGTCAATGCCCGGATGGGTGTCGATTGGGCGGTCGTACCCGACCAGAAGGGGAGATGATATTGTGGTGACTTTGATCCTTTAAGTGTGGAACCCCTTACTCGATCATTTCTCCACTCAACGTTCCAATAATTGAAAATTACATTACTCGCGATGGGCAAGAAGTTTGTCGTTGGCAGATCAAACAACCACTGCCATGAAAGCTATAGCCGTCGCCTGCTTCGCCGTTGCCGCGCTACAGCTGGCGTTTGTTACCACCCACAAACTTGCCTGGAGTTCAACTACCGACAAAGAGCTGGATCGCATGATCCGGAAAGACAATATCAAATCGGCCCTTATCGATGATGGTATCACGATATGCTCAGATACTACGGCTGTAACCGCAAGTAAAAATTTGAATCCTGTGAAAAAAGAAGTGTCCTACTCAAAGTAGGACACTTCATGAATTTCAGTTAACCTCTATGCAGGCTGAGGATCTTCCTGATCGTGTCCTTTTTGCTTTACCATCTTGTTGTAAATCCCAAAAAGCAGAAGCGGAGCCGCCCATTGTCCAATGAACAATGCTAAATGGTCCATCTTCAGGAATTTTAGTGTAAGTGATGTTGTCATAACCCCTCCCGCAGCCCACAGGAATGCATCCGATGGTATGCGGGATGTTTGTGATTCGATCGCTTTGGCGATTTTTCCTTCCCTTCTGCGAGGGTTCACCGATCTGGCTCTGCTCTTCAGATCGTCTGTTAATGTTTCGGTGTCCATAACTTTGTTGTTTAGCTTTGACATCGTTATGGTCTCAAATCGTGCCACTTTCACTCACTCCTTAAAATCTTCGTCGGATTTTTTCGCTACCCTATAACTGGTGAGATTTTCAAACGATGACGTCATTTTACAAAGTGTTGCGAAACAGAACGAGATGGCCTGCCAAAACGTTTTATAGCTGGTTAAACACCAGTGCTTATGAAAACGAATACCGACCAGAGGAAGCATGTTGTTGTTATCGGTGGAGGCTTCGCCGGGCTCAACTTTATCAAACGATTGCAAAACAACAAATACTATCGCGTTACGCTGGTGGACCGAAATAACTACAATTATTTTACCCCACTTCTTTACCAGGTGGCGACGAGTTTCCTCGAGCCATCGAGTATTAGTTATCCTTTCCGCAAGTTTTTACGAAATACCGGTATCGCGTTCCATAACGCCGCATTAACCAGGGTGGATACGCTTCATAACAGGGCTTACCTGAGTAATGGCGAAGAGCTCGACTACGACATCCTTGTATTTGCAGCTGGTGTAAAGACGAATTTTTTCGGAAACGAGACCATCCGTAAGAACGCATTTTCATTGAAAGGCATTGACGACGCATTGTATATGCGCAACGAGATGATCAAACGACTCGAAGCCGCAGCTATCGAAGACGATCCGGTTGTACGACAAAAATTGCTCACGGTCGTAATCGCAGGTGGTGGAGCTACCGGCGTTGAACTGGCCGGCATGTTTGCCGAGATGAAGTCGCACGTTGTACATACCGACTATCCTGAGCTTCGAAATGAACCGATCGACATTCACCTCATCGACGGCCTGCCGAATTTGTTAGCCGCCATGAGCGAAAAGACTCATGAAGATGCCTATCGGGTACTTAGTAAAATGGGAGTCTTCATTCACCTCAACGCAACCGTAACCAGCTACGAGAATGATCTCGTGTACTTATCGAATGACATAGAGATCCCTTCCATGAACCTGATATGGTGTGCAGGCGTGACCGCGAACACATTCGAAGGAATTTCTCTCGAAAGTCTCGGCAAAGGCAAACGCATGGTTACCGACCAGTATCACAAAGTTCAGGGCTACGAAAACATCTACGCCATCGGCGACATCAGCATCCAGTTCCAGGACGAGAAGTATCCTAATGGACACCCGCAGGTTGCACAGCCGGCAATCCAACAGGGAACGGCGTTAGCAAAGAACCTTGTCCTGCAAGCGAAAGGTCGTCCCATGAAACCATTTGTTTATTTCGATCGTGGCGACATGGCGATCGTTGGCCGGAGCTTTGCCGTTGCAGACCTGTTCAAACACAAGGTCCACCTTGGCGGATTGTTAGGATTGCTCGCATGGCTTTTTATTCACCTCGTGTCGTTGGTGAACTACAACAACAAGATCAAGACTTTCTACAACTGGCTCGTTGCTTATCTCACGCGCGACCAGGCTTTGAGGATGATCTTTAATTCTGACGCCAGAGAGAACAAGCAGGAGAAGCCGAAAATCACTCACCGCGTTTTTGCCGAGCAAGACTAAGACTTGCGAATAGTTCTTGCGGCATGATTTTTTCGGACATTCGGTCATGGAACATCTTTTCTCGACCGAAGGCCTGGTCAGTCTTCTTACACTTACATTTCTTGAGATCGTACTTGGCATCGACAACGTCGTATTCATCTCTATTATCGCGGGACGTGTCGAACCGAAATTCCAAAAGCGGACCAGGTCGGTTGGATTAGGGCTGGCACTGATCGCCCGCCTGCTTTTGTTATTGGGTGTGGGTTGGCTAATTGGTTTACAGAACCCGGTTCTGACCATCAGGGATTTTAGTTTGAGTTTCCGCGATCTTATCCTCATGGGAGGCGGACTCTTCCTGATATGGAAGAGTGTCTCCGAAATTCATGCGAAGCTGGAAGGAGAGGAGGATAGTGCTAGCGACGTTAAGGTACTAACGTGGCGAGGGGCGGTTATCCAGATCATGCTGATAGATATAGTGTTCTCATTCGACTCTGTTCTAACGGCCGTGGGCCTTGTTGAAAACATCTGGATCATCGTGATAGCGATCGCGATTGCACTTGCTATCATGCTCATCTTTGTGAACACCATTAGCAATTTCATTAACAACCACCCGGCGATGAAGCTGCTGGCAATCTCATTCCTGTTCATGATCGGTACGATACTGGTTATAGAGGGTCTGCATTTCCATGTGCCCAAAGGCTATATGTACTTCGCGATGGCATTCGCTATTATTATAGAGATCCTGAATATGAAGATCAGGAAGAAGTCGAAGCCTGTGACACTGAAGAATCAGAAGATGTAACCCCGGTGTTTGAGGTCGTGCTCGTTCTTTACAGGGTAGGTCTGCCCGTTCGTTAGCACGTACAACCTGTCGGCTATCGACATCACATCGCGATAAAGATGGTCTGTAATAATCACTCCTTTGGTATGAGTGTTTTTTATGATCAGTTTTAGTTTGTCTATATAAATCGGAGCAATGCCCGTAAAGGGTTCATCCAAAAGACAAAACGGAGCTCTGGATTTTAACACGAGCAGTACTTCAATGATGCGCCGCGATCCACCGGAAAGCTGTTGCGGATAGAGCGTCAACCAGTCCTTCGATTCGGGAAATTCACTAACGATGTCGTCCTGGTCTATTTTGTATAATGACAACGCCCTGCTGATCCGGATATAGTTAGGGATGAGGTTGTCTTGTGGCAGGTATGTGATTTGATCCTCTTTAACATCACCATTGATTCTTACCGATCTATATTGGGCTTTCTTCGAGCCAAAAACAACCTGTAACAGCGACGATTTTCCGGAGCCGTTTCGTCCGAGTATTCCTATGACTTCCCCGGTGTTGCATCTGATAGCAACGTTCGACAGGATCACACGAGAATCGTAGTTTAAGAGAATACTATCAAGCTCAAGGACAGGCATACGCTCCAGATTATGAGATCAATAAGAATTGTTCCGGCGTAAAGCGATTTTTTGGAGTAGCCGAGATTGTAGAAGAAATAGAATTTATTGGATTGAAATACTTCGACGTATACTCCAATGAGGATAATCGAAATCGCTTTTATCCAGAAAGCATAAAGTATCGCGGCCAGGGGTGGCGCATACTTTGAAGCGACGCAACACGCGGCATTAATAAGATTCAGGGGCCAGAGGAAATTCTGGTAAAATGCAAGAAGGGGTCGCACAACCCCTCTAAGGCAATTTAAAGGCCAAACGTATTAGTTAACTTTATCCACCGGGCGATTCCGGTCATCATAGTGTCATTACTGAACGGCGTTGTTGTTAGAAGGCGCCGTTTTTTCATTTAATTCAATATTTTTCTGGTACCATTTTCGCAAAAGGCCGTGCCATGATCCTAAACATCTCTACCGTCGCGCTGCGGAATTTCTTCCGGAGCAAAATCCTTTCATTCATCCACATCGTTGGACTTTCCACTGGTATCTCTGCGTCGCTCGTCATCTTCCTTATCGTTCATTACGAGAACAGCTTCGATAAATTCGAAGCAGACGGCGAACGCATTTATCGTGTTGTGATGGACACCCAGTTCAACGGAATGGATGGACATGGCGCTGCCGTTCCCGCTCCGCTCGCGAACACAGTCGAAACTGAAGTGACCGGTATCGATGCGGTTGTTCCGGTGATGACGTTCCAGGGTAACGGCAATGCGAATGTGGAATTCAATAATTATGGGAAGAACCAGGTTATAAAAGATCAGCCTAACGTGATCTTCACTAAACCCGACTACTTCGAAATGATCTCATTCGAGTGGCTGGCAGGTACACCTGTGAAGTCACTCAGTGAGCCGTTCTCTGTGGTGCTTACCGAACAACGCGCGAAGATGTATTTCCCGGATGTTGCTTTAAACGAGATCATGGGAAAACAATTGACCTATAACGAACTGGTTGTCGCAACAGTTACCGGCATTGTAAAAGATCTGAATGAGACAACCGATTTTACTGCACTCGAATTTATCTCGTACAGCACTATTGCAAAGACGAAATTCAAGGACGACTTTATGATGGAAGTTTGGAACGACTGGATGGCGTATTCAAGTCTGTACCTTAAGCTTTCACCTAACAACGACAAGGATGCAGTTACACGTCAGCTCAACGATATTCTTGGTCGTCAACGTAAAAATGATACCCCGGGCAATAAGTGGTCGTTTTCACTGCAGCCTCTCGGGGATATTCACTTCAACTATTCATACGTGGGTTTTAACCAACGCGTGGCAAACCGGTCGACGATCGTTGGATTGATCACCATTGCCGGATTTTTGTTGATCCTCGCTTGTATCAATTTCACGAACCTCGCCACGGCCCAGGCCTCGCAGCGTGCGAAAGAGATCGCGATAAGGAAAAGTATTGGCAGCTCCCGTAAACAACTGGTCATTCAATTCCTCGGCGAGACGTTTTGCATCACACTTGCTGCAGCGGTTCTGTCTATGGCAGGTGCGCCGCTGTTGATAGACCTGTTTTCTGATTTCATTCCGCAAGGCGTTGCATTCGCACCACTGACCGATCCATTTCCTTTGGCGTTCCTGCTCGTGCTTGTGTTAACAGTAACTCTTGTGGCTGGTATTTATCCTTCAATTGTCCTTTCGGGATTGCGACCAGCCAACATTTTGAAAGGGCAACGTTTTGTAAGCAAGTCTTCGGGAACGGCAACATTCAGGAAGGGCCTTATAGTCTTCCAGTTTATGATCGCGCAGGTCTTCGTCTTCGGGGCGTTCATCGTTTCGAAACAAATTCACTATTCGATGGAGACGGATAGCGGGTATAAGAAAGATGCGATCGTTTACTTTGAATTACCGCGCGACGGCGACGATCATCGCGACCAGCTTACCAACGAGCTCCGCACAATACCGGGAATCTCGAATATGTCTCTCGGCTTCCTGCCGCCTGCAATTCCTGGAGCTGCATTCGGCAACATCACTTTCAACAAGGATGGCGAAGAGATTAAAGAGAACGTCCAGGTCCGGTGGGGAGAGCCACAGTACATCGACCTCTACAAGATTGGTATCGTCGCAGGGCGCAACGTGCGCAGTGGCGAGAACATTCATGAGATATTGATCAACGAAACTTACGCGAAAACACTCGGCTTCCTGGATCCATCCGAAGCCCTCGATCGTGAAGTTATGAACCGTACCACGCCTTACAAGATAGTTGGCGTAATGAAAGATTTCCGCGAAGGATCTACACGCTATCGAACAGGCCCTGTCGTGTTTATGAACAACGCGAACTCGTGG